>DAISXU010000037.1:0-20527 GCA_036825655.1 Flavobacteriales bacterium
ATAAGTGTATGAGCGCTCGACCGCACTGAATCGTGCATGCGCTCGATCGCCCACTGGACCCGCAGCATGAATCGCAATGGAATCGGGAAGCATTCCATTGAGCTTGTGCACCAAATGGGCCCAACTGGGCAACTTTTCCGTGCCCGTTGGATTCTCTTGAAACTGAGCGTGAGCGACAAAATAGGATGCATGCACTCCCGCATCGGTGCGGCCGCACCCCACTACTGCTGTAGATTGACCAGTTAGCCGAGCGATTGACTCCTCGATGACCTGCTGCACAGAAATGCTCTGAGGCTGCCGCTGCCACCCATGGAAGGCGGTTCCGTCATAAGACAACTCGAAGAAGACACGAACGGCGCTGCTCATGGCACGAAGTTAAAAAAACCCCGAATGGATGATGGAATCCATTCGGGGTTTGAAATGAAATGAAGTCAATGGAGGTTATGCCCAAGAAGCAATGGATTCGCTCTTGTATTCACCTGCAAACAATTTGGCTTTGACCAACTTGAAGGTGTCAATGGTGTATTGAACATCCTCCAACGTATGGACCGCTGTAGGAATCAAACGCAGCATGATCGTGTCCTTTGGCACAACTGGGTAAACCACAATGGAACAGAAAATTCCATAATTCTCACGCAAATCCAAGGTGAGGTTTGTCGCCTCGCCCAATCCTCCAGATAGGAAAACGGGAGTGACGCAGGAATTGGTTGCGCCGATGTTGAAACCAGCTTCTTTCAAACCCGATTGCAAGGCATTCGCAATTTCCCAAAGCTTCTCCTTGTGCTGAGGTTGGGTACGCATCATTTCCAAACGCTTTTGCGCACCAATGACAATGGGCATCGGCAAAGATTTCGCGAATGTTTGGGAACGCATGTTGTAGCGAAGGAATTCAATGACATCCTCATCACCCGCCACGAATGCACCGATGGTTGCCATCGCCTTTGCAAAAGTTCCGAAGTAGACGTCAATTTGATCCTGTACGCCTTGGGCATCACCTGCACCGCGCCCTTGGTCGCCAACGGTTCCAAATCCGTGAGCATCATCGACAAACAACCGGAACTGGTACTCCTCTTTGAATTCACAAATCTCAGCGAGCTTGCCTTGGTCTCCAGCCATTCCGAAAACACCCTCGGTCACGACCAAAATTCCTCCTCCTGTTTGCTTGCACAACTCACGAGCGCGGTCGAGCTGCTTCTTGAAGCTCTCCATGTCATTGTGTTGGAAAACGAAGCGTTTTCCCTGGTGCAAACGCACTCCGTCCACCATGCAGGCATGGGACTCGCTGTCATAAACAATGACATCGTGGCGGCTTACAAGCGCCTCAATGGCCGATTGACAACCTTGGTAGCCGTAATTCAGCAAAAAGGCATCTTCCTTCTGCATGAAATCCGCGAGCTGCTCCTCCAGCAATTCGTGCTGCGAGGTTTGGCCCGACATCATCCGGGCCCCCATAGGGTATCCCATGCCCCACTCCGCTGAAGCATCGGCGTCTACCTTCCGGACATCCGGATGGTTTGACAAACCGAGGTAGTTGTTGATAGACCAAACCAGCACATCCTTTCCACGGAATGTCATGCGGTTTGAAATGTCGCCTTCCAACTTAGGGAAGGTAAAGTACCCGTGGCTTTCGCGGGCGTGCTGGCCCAATGGGCCACGATCCTTGCGGATCCGATCGAAAATGTCCAAAAGCAAACGATTTTGAGGCCGCAAAGATAGCCAAGCCGATGAAAAGACAAAGACCTATCAATCAAATGTATGGATTGTTAATCAATCCCAATCCAACATGTTGTTCACAAGTAGCCGTGCGCAGTTGAATCATTCGGGCTAAATTCGCTGCCGAATGGTGCATCGGATGAACAAATTGGCTTGGCGTGGCTACGCCATTGGATTGGCTTTGGTTGCTGCTTGGGCTGCATCGGGCTGCAACGGCTACAACGAAGTGTTGAAAAGTACAGACCCTGAGTACAAATTGGAACGTGCCATTGGGTTCATTGATTCCAGCCAGTGCTATGGTGCCATCATGGTCTTGGAAGATTTGATGAACCTAACACGAGGAACGTCTCAGGGTCGGGAAGTGCAATTCCATCACGCGAGGGCCCAATATTGCATGGGGGATTACTATTTGGCTCGTTACTACTTCAAGCAATTTGCAAGAACCTATCCAGACGATGCCCGCAGCGAACAAGCTCAATTTGATGCCGCCATTTGCAGTTATCGACTGAGTCCTGGTCCTAGCTTAGACCAAACCGAAACGCGAACAGCCATTGAGGAGTTGCAGTACTTCATGGACAGCTACCCCGGAAGTCCTAAGCGGGACTCCTGCCAAACCATGATTGACAACCTGAGAGCGAAGCTAGAACGGAAGTCGTATCAGACGGCCGCATTGTACCACACCACCTCTCAGTACAAAAGTGCCACCATAGCACTTCGCCAAGCGCTTAAAGACTTCCCAGACAGCCCCTACAGGGAAGAGATGCAGTGGTTGATTTTAGACAGTCACTACCAATACGCCTTGCAGAGCACGGAAAGACGAAAGTTGGAACGATACAACGAAGCTATCGAAGCTTTTCTTAGCTTTGTGGTCCGTTATCCTGAAAGCGATTACACCACCCGCGCTCAACGAATCTACGATTCATGCGTTAGAGAGGTTGCTCGTTTGACGGAAATGACACCATCTGAAAGCCTATGAATTTCAAAAGCATCAAAGCCGAGCGTACAACGGAGACGCGCGATACACTCGCCCTGGAGAATTCAGGATCGGGTAATTTGTTCGAAACCATCGTTGCGCTCAGTTCACGCAGCAACCAAATTTCGGTTGATCTGAAAAAAGAATTGTCGGCGAAGCTGGAAGAATTCATAACACCAACCGACTCATTGGAAGAGGTGTTTGAAAACCGCGAGCAAATCGAAATTTCGAAGTTCTACGAGCGCCTCCCAAAACCGCATAGCATCGCCATTGCTGAAATGCGCGAAGGGATGCTTGCAATCGAACGGCCCGCTCCAGAATTGCCTGAGGTAACGCCGATCGAGAAGCCTGAAGCGGCGGAGGCTGCTGAAGCCTGATTTTTCGCTCCCGGGCCATGGTGCACGGTCGTAAAATTTTATTGGGAGTTACGGGGAGCATCGCGGCTTTTAAGGCGGTGGTGCTGGCTCGTGAGTTGATGCGACGAGGCGCCGAAGTGCGCATTGTGATGACCGCTGCATCCACCGAATTCGTTGGCCCCCTCACCTTTGCCACCTTGACCGGGCACCGGGTGTATTCCGACTTTACTGAGGATGCAGACCAAGGCACATGGACGAACCATGTGGATTTGGGGTTATGGGCGGATTTGTTCGTCGTCGCTCCAGCTACAGCCGAAACCCTATCCGCCTTTGCCTCTGGCAGTTGCGGAAACTTTCTGCAGGCCGTGTATTTATCCAGCCGATGCGACGTCCTGGTTGCGCCTGCCATGGATCTGGACATGTTCAGTCACCCCTCGACGCAGGCGAACCTTGCCACCCTCCAGCGCCATGGCGTATTGATCGTTGAGCCAGCCTCAGGGGCATTGGCAAGTGGCCTTGAGGGCAAAGGCCGCATGGAGGAACCCGAGATCATAGCCGATTCGGTAGATGGCTACTTCAAAAGCAAAGCTCCATGGTCGGGTAAGCGCGTATTGATCACTGCTGGACCTACCTATGAACCCATAGATGCGGTTCGCTTTATCGGAAACCGAAGCTCTGGGAAAATGGGCGTGGCTTTAGCTCATGAATTCGTTCAGTTAGGAGCAGATGTCACCCTGCTCTTAGGTCCCTCTGCGGTCACTCCGCCAGTAGGTTGTAAAGAAGTCGTTCGATTCGAAACAGCTGAAGAACTGTTGAGCGCAGTTCAAGAACGCTGGGAGGCGATGGATTGGGGAATTGCAGCTGCAGCTGTCGCTGATGTTCAACCCGAAAGGCAGTGGACGAGCAAGCTTCATCGAACGGAGTTGCCACAAACCATTGCATTCAAGGAAACGCCCGATACATTGGCTTTCATGGGAAAAAACAAACGACCTCACCAGCGTTTGGTTGGATTTGCACTGGAATCGGATGATGGAAGGAAAAGTGCGGCATCCAAGTTTACACGAAAGAACCTCAATTGCATTGTCCTGAATACCTTGAAAGACGATGGAGCTGGATTTCAGACCGACACCAATAAAGTTTCCATATTTGAGGGCACTAATTGGCATACATTTGAGTTGAAGTCAAAGGCTGAAGTAGCTCAAGACATCATCTCCATCTTAAACAACCTCGCGTGATTTGACCATGACCTATCGCCAGCTTCCCCTTCTGTACTTGCTTTTGATTTGCTTGCCCTGCTCCACCGCATTGGCTCAAGAGCTCAATTGCCGAGTCGAGGTGATCGCCCCTCAAATCTCGAACATCGAAGCGAGCATTTTTCAAACCTTGGAGGAGCGCATTGCAGAATTCATCAATGGCAGAAAATGGACTGGGGATAACTTCCGGCTGGAGGAACGCATTGAGTGCGCCATGCAAATCACCATCTCAGACGCTCCATCTCCCACCTCCTTCAAAGGAAGTATCCAAGTTCAAAGCTCACGTCCCGTTTACAATTCGGATTACAATTCGCCCATGCTCTTGGTGAATGATGGTGACTTCGAAATCACGTGGGATGGCTCATCGACGATTCAATTCAGCCCAGGTCAACACCGCGACAATTTGTCCTCCATTTTAGCCTACTACTCCTACATGATTTTGGGGATGGATTACGACAGCATGGCGCAGGACGGCGGCACGGATTACTACGTTCAAGCGCAGACCATTGTGGCCAACGCACAAAGCACAGGTTCTTCGGGATGGAAAGCTAGCCAGAACCAACAGAACCGATATTGGCTTGTAGAAAACATGCTCTCGCAGACGTTTAAGCCCGTGCGAAATTGCCTTTACAACTACCACCGGTTAGGATTGGATCGGTTGTACGAGGATGTCGAGCGGGCACGACTCACCATGGCAGACGCGCTCATCGAGATGCGCGCGACCCATAGAATTCGACCGTCTTCGTACAACCTCCAGTTGTTCTTTCTCTCGAAGTCAGACGAGATCCTGAAGGTTTTTGGACCAGCTCCAGATGTTGAGAAAACGCGTTTGATGCCCGTGCTCAAGCAGATGGACCCTGGTAACATCAGCAAGTATGACAGCATCTTAGGTTGAGCCATGTTAAAGTGCTTGCGGATTGAAGGGTATGCCCTAATCGATGCATTGGAAATCCAATGGAACGAGGGCTTAACGGCGATCACTGGTGAAACAGGATCCGGAAAGAGCATTGTACTTGGAGCATTGGGACTTGCACTTGGAGAACGATCGGATGCCTCCATCATTCGCAAGGACGCGGCAAAGTGCGTGGTTGAAGCGCGTTTTGAGGCCGATTTGAGTGAGGCCTTGGATGCGCTGGGGTTGGACAAGGAGGAAGAGGTTTGCCTTCGTAGAGAAGTTACCGCAAAGGGCCGTTCACGCGCCTTCATCAATGACACCCCTGTAGCAGTCAACGACTTGAAGAAGATTGGACGGCTTTTGGTCGACCTTCATGGACAAGATGAGTCCCGTGCGCTTTCGGAACGCGCACACCGCATCGCGCTCATTGACTCTTTTGCCTCGGACCAAAAACGAGTCCAAGCATACAAAACAGCATTCTTCGATTGGCAAAACACCGTCGAAGGACTGAAGGAAATGCAAGCAGCTTCTAACTCTCCCATGGGAGATGCAGATTACCTTGCTTATCAGCTGAATGAACTTCTTTCCCTCAAGCTAGATTCTCACGATGCCGAGGAGATACAGGAAGAATGGAACACCCTGCAACACGCCTCTGCAATTCGGAACGAGCTGCAGCAAACCGCTCAGATTTTAGCGAATGACGACCGGGATGAAGATGTCATTTCCGCATTGGCCTTGGCTGCAAAATCCCTTACGAAAGCGGCATCTATGCATGGACCTGCAGATGCCTTAGCCAACAGAATCAGCAGCATTCGAGCGGAAGCGGAAGACCTCTTGAGAGAGGTCGAAATGGAATTGGATCAAGTACAGGAAGACCCCGAGCGTTCCGACCAACTCTCACAGTGGCTGGATGAGCTCAACCGGTTGCTGGTCAAACACCGTGCGCAATCCTCACCTGAACTGGCACAAAAAGCGATTCAAATGCAACAAGCCTTGGATGACATCGAGCACCGGGATGCGCGTTTGAAAGAACTTCAAATATCCGTTGACCGCAACTTTCAACGCGTTCAAGAAACGGGGTTGGCCCTTCAAATTGAGCGCCAAAAGAATGCAGATCAACTGGCAAAAGACGTGAAAGGCCACTTAGCAGGTTTGAAAATGGCCGATGCAGAAATCAAGGTGGTTTGGAGCGCATTGACCGTGCCTGATGAAGATGGGCTGGATGATGTTGAATGGCATTTTAGAAGCCACGTTACATCAACATTTCAGCCATTGAACTCGGTTGCATCGGGTGGAGAAAAAAGCCGTTTGATGCTCGCCATTAAAGCTGTTCAAACCGCTCACGCCTCGGCCCGTACGATCATCTTAGATGAAATCGACACCGGCGTATCTGGTCAAGTTGCGGACTGCATGGCGCAGCTAATGGACTGCATGGCCCAACATCAACAAGTCATTGCCGTCACCCACCTTCCGCAAGTTGCAGGCCATGCCACACATCACATGAAGGTGAGTAAATTGACATCACCAGAAGCTGTGCATACGCAAGTGACTCACCTCACGCCAGAAGGACGGGTTCAAGAACTCGCAGAAATGTTAAGCGGCGCTCAAGTCACGTCTGCGGCCACGGACCATGCCATAAGCCTGTTGCAGCGGAGCTAAATTAGAACCGCCAGTCCAACCCGATGGAAGGAAGAAACGGCAATTGATCCACCCTTTCCCCTGTGATGCGGTTGATGTAGAAGACGTTATCACGGCTGTAAACGTTGGTGACACCCGCATTGCATTCCAACGATCCACCCTCAAATTCAAACTCACGTCGCAAGCTAATGTCCAAGCGATGGTAAGCAGGCAAACGGCCTTCATTCAACTCTGCATATTGGATGGTCAGCTCATTGGAATTGGCAACGATGTAATCAGAAGAAATGCCTGAAGCTACATTCGGTGCTTGGTAATATCCTGCGGTTTGAGTAAATGGCAAGCCTGAGCCCAAATTCCAGCGGGTCGACACCTCCCAAAGCCCATCTTTCCCGAGGCCTTGGCTGAACACCAAGTTCACGTTATGTCTCCGATCAAAGACTGGATCATACCAGCGAAATCCATCCCACCGGTCAACATTGCCATAACCATATACCAGCCAGACATAGGTGAAACGCTCCTCATATTTTAGAACAAAATCTGCGCCGTACGCATGGCCACTTTCAACGATGAAATCCTTTTGCAGCACTTCTGGCACATCGAGCTGGGAATTTTCTTCGAACAGCTTATTTCGATTCGCATTCGTCAACTGTGAGAAGTACTTCAGGTAACCCTCTACGTTGATGTTGATTCGTTCTGTGAGGTCAAATTCAAAACCAGAAATGACATGGGAAGCCGTTTGGAGCGAATGAACCACTTCTTTCACCTCACCACTGGGCGTAATGAAGTCATTCTGTAAGTTTTCTGGTCCGGATAAAAAACCATAAAACAGGTTCACTACATCTCGGTCAGAATTGGATGAAATGATGTTTTGAGAATACAACCCTGCAGCCGCCTTTAAACGCAGTCGCTCTGTGGCCTTGTACTTTACTCCAATGCGTGGCTCTGGACGAAATTTGGCCAAAGAGCTGTAGTACTGCATGCGCAAACTCGGATTCCAGATGACCTTTCCACGGTTGATTCTATAGTCAATGTACCCTCCCATTTGGGTCGTATTCTCCACCTGCTCCACTCCCACCCCAAGGGCATTGAAGGTTCGGAAATCAGTTTCCATACCCACCACTTCGAGGCCATACCGAACATCATCTTCACCCAACACGTACTTAAAATCGAGGCCAAAATTGAAACCGTTGACCTTGGAGTAACGATCTGGCAAAGACTCCTCCTCCAATCGAATGTTATAAGCACTTGTAGCGAAATGCCCAGTCATGAGGATGGCAGAACCCGGAGGCACAACGGTGAAATTCCCACCACCACCGGCATTGACCCAACTTAAATTGGAGAGCGCCTGGTAGCTGACACGGTCAGCAAAGCGGAAACCGAAAAGGGAGAACTTCGACCCCGTTGATCCACCAAATGAAATTTTGCCGTATGCATCCGTGAAATTGAACGGCAGCCCTTCTCCATCCCGGTTCACATAGTCGTAGAGAACTTTCGAAGTTTGTTCTAGGTAAGAATTTTTAAGCGAGAGCACGAATGAAATGCCACTCCCTGACTCATCCAATTTCTTCAACGGACCTTCAAGCAGCAAACGCGCTCCGAAGGGACTCGCCCCCACCCGACCAGCAAGGTTCTGTTTGTTTCCGTCCCGCGTTTTGATGTCCATCACAGATGAAATTCTACCACCAAAGCGAGCGGAGAAACCACCTGTGTAGATGTCTGCATTGGAAATAAGGTCCGAATCAAATACGCTGAACAACCCAATGCTGTGGAACGCATTGTACACAATCATGCCATCCAACAGGACCATGTTCTGAATTGGAGAACCTCCCCGAATGTAGAGTTGCCCCCCTTGGTCTCCGGTTGAAACAAATCCCGGAAGAACCTGCAACGCCTGAACCAAATCTGGAGACCCCCCAAAACTCGGCACCCTCTTGAGGTCAGCCGGACGAATGGTCTCGATGCTCATGTTTACATTGGTGAGTTGCTCTTGTCGGTCAGCACTCACTTCTGCAAAACCCAATTCGATGACTTTGGACTTCAGTAGGTAATTCCTTGTAATGATTCCGCCATCCTTGAGCTCCACCTCCTCCCGAACACCTTCAAACTCCAAACTTGATATCACTAAGGTGTACGAACCCGCAGGAACCTTACTCAAACTGTAAAAGCCACCAACATCGGTCGTAACACCGTAAGGCGTTCCTTCGAGTGATACGCTGGTAAACAACACCGGCTCACCTGTGGCCTCACTCCTCAAAAACCCCTTCAAAGTGCCTTGTGAAATGCCCGTTGCAACCAACATGAATGAGGCTCCCAAGAGAAGAAATGTTTTGGCATAACTCACCCACTGCGCATCACCTAGTTTCAATTTCTCCATGCTGTAAAATTAGGCCTTTATGACCATTCGTTGAATGCGTGATTCCAATTCCTCCGAACTTAGGACTTCGCGCAGGCGATCAACCACGAGAGGAAAACTCAAAGGCGTATAGTTCGAGGGCGTTTCCCAGCACCATGATGAGGCATCACAACGCTCCAATGCGGCCTGCATGGCAGCGATTTCCAATTGATCCGCCAGCACCTCTTCGATAGCTTGGCGAAACAAAATGTGATCGGGGTCATGATCGGAGAAGACGTCAAATAACAAACCGCTGTGAGTCCTGAGGTGGCGGGCATTTGTTCCATCCTTAGGTTGAAATTGCAACCCGGAGATCACCGCAATTTCCTTGAACCTTCGCCTGGACACTTGACTAGCGTTCAAGCTAGCAAGAACGTCATCCTCCAGTCGATTCAAGGACAAGGCTTCGCGCAACTCCTTCTGATGTTTCACGATGGGCTGGTCTGAGAGCAATTCAAGTCCATAATCATTGCAAGCGAACGCAATGGTCTGCCGAGAGGAACGGGTGAGCCGGTGGCTGATTAACATCGCGAGTCCTTCATGCACTGCGCGGCCTTCAAAGGGGAAGATGCAAACGTGGTGGCCGTCCTCATCTTCAAACAACTCAATGAGCAACTCGTTGAGTTTTGGGATTTTTGATAGCTCCGCTTGAATGGACATAAGCGGTTGAAGGCGCGCCAACTCAGGGTGCTGATTTTTGTCCTTTGCCAACAAATCCAATTGCTTCCGCAAGGCATGACCTAACTCGGTCGAAAGAGGAAGGCGTCCACCGGACCAAACCGGAACTCGATGGGATGGTTTTCTTGCTCGAATGACTTCAGCCGTTGAACCTTCCAAGCGAACAAATTCCAATTGCCTACCCGCAAACCAAAAAACATCTCCAGGTTGCAGGCGCTCAATGAAATTGGACTCTACATGACCGACCACTCCATGGCGCTTCAAGCGCACCGCTACCATCGGGTCGGACACGATTGTACCGATCGACATCCTATGCCTCCGAGCGACACGCGGATCAAGAATTACCCACCGCCCCTCGATGACATCTACCCGGCGGTATTCCTCGTATGCAGCCAGCGTTTCACCTCCATTGCGCACAAAACCCAAGCAGGCATTCCATTCCGCTTCATCGATGGTTTGAAATGCATGCGTATTCAAAACTTCCGCAAGCAACTCTGCAGGGGTAAAACCGCCCCCAAGGGCCCGAGTGCACAACCATTGTACGAGGACATCGAATGCCCGAATGACAGGACGCCGTGATTCAATTTCATTGCTTTCGATAGCTTCTCGCAACGCAGCCCCCTCCATCAACTCCAAACCATGTGTAGGAGCGAAATAGATGCGGCTCTTGCCTCCTGGGTGGTGTCCTGATCGCCCCGCGCGCTGAAGAAACCTAGCCACGCCTTTGGGGCTGCCGATCTGGATGACGGCTTCAACAGGCGGAAAATCCACACCCAAATCCAAAGAACTCGTGCAGACAACCGCCTTGAGGCGACCTTCACCTAGGGCATCTTCGATCCAAATTCGTGCATCTTTCGCCAAGGACCCATGGTGCAAAGCAAGAATTCCTGCCAAATCGGGCTGGGCATCCAGGAGGCGGTGGTACCAAATTTCCGCTTGAGCCCGAGTATTCGTAAAGACCAAGGTGGTTGAGTGGCTTTGAATTACTCCCATCACCTGCCCCAACAATGGCAATCCTAGGAAACCTGCCCAAGCAAGACGCTCGAAGGACAAAGGCATCAAACTCTGAACCACTGTTTCCTTCGTCGCGTCAGAACGAATCAACATGCCTTGACCACTTGGGCAGAGTACTTCCAAGGCCTGCTCTAAATTTCCGATGGTAGCTGTAAGCCCCCATGTTCGGCAATGGTTCGAGATTTTACGAATCCTGCTCGCAGCCAATTCCACCTGCACCCCACGTTTCGTTCCAATCAGAGCATGCCATTCATCCACTGCCAACAATTTGCACGTCCTGAATTGAGCCTCATGGTCTTTCCTCGCGAGCAACAAATGCAAACTCTCTGGGGTCGTAATGAGGACCTGAGGCAAATTCCTATTTTGCTTGGCGCGCTCTGCCGAAGTCGTGTCACCGGTTCGAACACCAACCCTCCAGTCCAACCCTGCCCCTTGTATTAAACGTTGAGCACTCTGTTCAATTTCCTTCGAGAGCGATCGAATTGGTGCAATCCAGATGACCTGAAGCCCCTTGCGAGGCCGATCATCCAAAACGGCCTCTGCTACTGCAGCGCCCAAAAGTGAGTAAGTCTTTCCCATTCCCGTGGGCGCTTGAACCAACCCCTCCGCACCTGAGCGATAAGCTTTCCAAGTGGCCCGTTGAAAGGCATGTGGAGTCCAACCTTGCGAATTGAACCACTCTTCTAAGCCCAATCGTTCCTCAAATTTCGCTTTAGAAGACCCCATGTGCCAAAGGTAACTCCACAGATTCGCACGAATTCAATGCATTGCCAAGTCAAGTGCTTATCTTCGGCACATGTTTTGTACACTACCCCACATGAAAACTACTTTGATTTTATTGGTGACCGGTCTGTTGGCATTCCCCCTCGGAACTTGGGCACAAGACGATGAAGAAAAACCGTTGATTCCACAAGAGGATTTTGACGAATTGCTCATGTGGATGGTCGATGGAAAGTACGAGAAGGTTCTCTTCAAAGCGATCCGATACACAGAGGACGATAAGACGAGCAAAGAACCACTGCCCTACGCCTTCATGTCGGAGGCGTTCTTCAGAATTTCTCAATCCGATGACGCTGAATTGGTGGAAGAATATGATGGGGCATTGAAAAATGCGCTCAAGTATGCTGCCAAATTTGTCAAGAAAGACCGTGAACGAGAGTTCTTTGACTCTTACACAGAGTTTTTCAATGAATTGCGCCGCGCGACAATGAATGAGGCTGAAGTATTCGTTGACGATGAGAAATTCACTCGGGCCAAGTCGTATTACAAGTACCTCTATGTTCTTGACCAAGACGATGCTGGAGCATGGCTCATGTATGGAACAGTACTTTGGAAAACAAAGGCCAAGAGAGATGCTGAAGAAAGTTGGGCTGAAGCGAAACGGCTGCTCTCTGAATTTCAGGGGAGAGGGTTGCAAGAGGTTCAACTCGACCTATTGAAATACAGCATCCGATACACCGCAGAAATGCTCGCCGATGAGGGAGATACTGCGGCGGCCTTGGAATGGCTTCAAATCGCCGAGGGCATCTTCCCAAATGATCGAGAACTGTCTGCTATCAAGCGCTCGCTCGGGGGCTAACCCCCCTGCATGAGATCAAAGCCCGTGGGCTTTCAACAAGAAAGGAGCCTCCTTCTGCCATTGCAGTTGGAGGCTCGCTGCTGTTAGCCCGACCCGATGATCCGTGGCAGCAGACCTCATGGAGAGGATGGCTTCGGCCCAATGCTCAACCGTATCTTCCTCCACAACAGCTCCAATTTCGAATTCACGAACGAGTGCAGCGCAATCCGGGAGGTTATTTGTAATCACAGGGAGCCCCGCCTGAATGTATTCAAAGAGTTTGTTGGGTAGGCAGTACAAGTAGCTCAAGCATGTCGGCTTGACGCTCACCAAACCCACGTCAGCCATCGATGAATGAGCGAGCACTTGCTCGTAAGGAACAGCAGGGTGAAGATGGATGTTTGCATGCGAATTGGCGGCTTGTTCCACCAATTCCACCAGTGGACCATACCCCATGAAAATGAAGTGCACCCCCATACCTTCCAGTTTGGCCGCGACTTCAATCGTCAACTCAAGCCCCCGATTGTACGTGAAAGAACCTTGATACAAGGCTATGAATCCATCGTCTGGAATTGAAAAGCGCTCCCGAAATCCAAGCTCAGGCACCTTCAATGCTCCAATGGCATGAGGTACATTCCTTACCAAATGCACCTCGGGAATGCCATGGGCCGCGTAGCGTTCTTCATAAGCCAGCTGAATCGATGGGCTTACGGTTATCACTGATTCAGCATAGCGAATGTAAGTCCTCTCAATCCACCCAATGGCCCGAAGGTAGCGAGCAGATTTCGCATTGCGCTCCGACTCAAATTCATGACAGTCATAGACCAATTTGAGTTTTGGAGAAACTAATTTGGCGAGAAGCCCCAAAACAAATGCCTCCGCATCATTGCAATGCCAGGCGTCCCAGCTGCGATAACGCCTTACCGCCTGCATCGCGATGGAAGCTAGCCGGAGAAAACGCACACCTTTTATGCGGTCGTTGCGCCAAATCCCATAACTCAATCGGCGAACAGACCAGCCTCCTTCCCTCTCTTCGTGCACCGGCAAACCCTCTCCAGGCAGCGCAACGACTTCCACCGAGGCACCCCGATGCGCCAAGGTCATGGCGACCTTCAAAACCCGGTTGTCGCGGGTGAAATCATTCAATACAACAACGGCAATGCGGCGCGGAGATTGGCTCCCTTGCTTCATTTGCTATGCGGTGGGTTGGGCTTTTCAGGGCGAACGCCTGCAGCATACATTCTCTCGATGATGTCGACCACTTTCAGTCCTTCGAGTGCATTGGTTGCAATGTGGCCACCGCCACTTAATGCTTGAATGACATTCTCAAAGACATATCCATGGTTGGCAGCTGACCCTTTGTAATGCCCATAATCGTTCGCGGGATTGGCTTCAGGAAGCCGCGGCATTTCATAGCCCTCGATCTCACAATATTCCACCTCGTTCATGTATTGCCCCCCCACTTTGACCGTTCCTTTTTCTCCGACGATGGTCAAGCTCGATTCAAAGTTCTGTTGATGCACGGCAGTAGAAAAATTGAAACACCCCATTCCACCTTTGACGAACTCAAAGGTAACCAACCCACTGTCCTCGAAAGCGGTGTTGTGGCTGTGGTTGTAATCGGCAAATCGGCTTTGAATTTTATGGATGTCACCGAACAACCAGTACATGATGTCTACAAAATGAGAGAATTGGGTAAATAAGGTACCCCCATCCAGTTCGCGTGTTCCCTTCCATGGGATTTTCCCATAATAACGATCATCCCTGTTCCAGAAACACTGCACCTCGACCATGTAGATTTGGCCTAACCTCGACTCATTGATGATCTCTTTAAGCCAAATGGAGGGAGGAGAGAACCGATTCTGCATGACACAAAATATCTGCTTTCCACGGGCCAAGGCCGCATGCAGAACATCCTCTCCATCCTGCCGATTCAATGCCATTGGCTTCTCAATTACGACATGCAAATCAGATTCAAGGGCAGCCAAAGCCTGTTGCGCATGCAAACCATTGGGCGTGCAAACACAAAGCACATCGAGCTCAGATGCATGTGCACGCAAAAGGTCTTGTAGCGAATTGTAAAATGGCTCTTCACCAACGTATCCGCAGTCTTCTGCTGATCGAACATCTGCACAAGCCACCAACTCGCAACCAGTTTGGCGAAGCACCATTTCTGCATGACGCTTACCAATGTGGCCCATGCCCACCACAGCAAAACGGATTGTTTTCATGCTGCGAAGTTACAACGGGAAATAAGGCCTATCTGCGGTCAGAGCGGTTGAAAACGCGGTGGCCCAAAGTGAACTCAAAAAGCCAAGGGTTGCGTTCCAAGTGGTAGTACTCAACCCCTAACGTAATCAACCCAAATGCACCGTCGGAAACAAACCAAGATCCGAGCAAATAACTAGGTCCAACGCGCTCATCGAATACTGGCCCTTTGTCCGTGTCCATCAGCCGCTGGAATGGCCGGTAAACATGCGCTTCACCTCTCCAACGCAAGGACCTGACCAGTATGACATCCAATGCGGCGCCGCAGGCGATGAAGTTGTAGGACCGAAAACGCTCGAGCACTTTGATTTGGGAACCTGGCGTAGGCTGGAAAGGTGCCGTTTGGACAATGCTTCCAAAATAACTTCGCCTCAATTGCTCATCGGACAACTTCATTTCACCTCTTAACCCGATGCTGAAGCGGTCGTCTTCGAATGCCGAATACTGCTCAAACAGCGCAGACAATCGCCAAAAAGAAGTGGCAATCGAGGAGGTGTCTCGCCTCGCCATTCCCATTTCATCGCGCAACCAATCCCGTGCAGTACCCCGGTGGCGCATGGCCCCAACTTCGAAACGGTTGCCCGTTCTGTTCATGGCCTTCTTGGGCATAGAAGAACGACGAAATCCTGCTCCTGCAACAATTCCATGCCAGTCGATGCGGTCTGTGGTGTCTTTGGGGTTGAACTCGTAATTCGGATAGTAGTCATCCGTGGTCTGTAAATCTGCAGCCCGCATCCACAATACTCCATTGGTTCCTGTAGGCATGAAAACCGAAAGTCCCGCCTGCCGCTCACTCATCACCAAGTAACTTGGGCGAACATCTTGAAAGAAGGTGGCAAAACTTCGCTCAAAGTTCCAACGGTGCAACGTGAAATCTGGTCGGATCGCCAGTGGAATGGCGCCATGCCAATCTATCCTCGCGTGTGCCGAGAATGCGCTGTAGAAGTTTCCAAATGTGCTGCTTGCCTCAATGGCCAATGGCACCCTACCGAATCGCGAATAAGAAAGCCCAACATGGCCAAAACTGACAGGATTGGAAGACACACTCCCTCCCGCTTCAATTCGCAAATCACGCTGCTGGGTTGCTTCTACTTGAACATCAAAAGCGTGAGTTGTAGGATTGTACTCGGCTGTGGGACGAGCTCCTGCGATGTGCTCGTCAGATACCAAAAGGTAGAGGCTTCGCTCCAAAACGGAAGCCCTTGCATTGCCTGAGGCACTTTTTAAAAGCCTGCTTGCGTAACGGGTTTGGCCCGGATTCAACCCGGTAACCTCCACATCACCAACTGCAAACTCAGGCAAGGACTTTCGGTAGGCCGAACGGCGTCGTTGCACCTCTGACGCTTGCTCAAATTGCCCTCGAATCAACGCTAAAATCGCATCCGATTGTGCCATGGTTGCATCGTATCCTGCTTGAGAAGCCTGCAACACGCTCTCAAAGTCGAAGGTCCCAATGCCAGTTACTGGATGAATCACCAACATTTCCTCACAGAGCGCTGACAAGTTCGCCGGTCTGGTAATCATGGCCTCGATTTGAGAGGCAGGATCTTGGGCAGTCAAAACTAACTCCCCCGATGACACATTGCACCCGATGATTACATCAGGTGAAAAGGCAGCCATCAGAACGTCACTCGGGAAATTGTTGTAAAGTCCACCATCAAAGAGCAACCTCCCCTCTACTTCAACGGGCTCTAAAAAAAACGGAAAGGTCATGGAAGCTCGAGCGGCAGTAGCCAAGTCTCCACTGGAAAACACCGTGTCTGATTTTGCCAAGACATCTGAAGCCACGCAGCGAAACGGCACAAACAGGTCATCAAATCCAATTTCTCGTGCTGCTGCAGAAGCAGGTGAGAGGTCCTTCATCAAGCCCCAATCTGTCGGCAACCCCGCAATCAAGTGATCCTGCGTCCATCCTTTGGCACTTGAAACGTGGACATCTACAACGCTTGGATCGAAATCCTGTCGCTTGAAACCGAATGAAATGGGAAACGTCCCGGTTGACCTCCGTTGAAAATCAGCCGTGCCCAAGAGCGAGTCCATTTCTGCTGGAGACCAACCTGCGGCATAATACGCTCCTACAAGCGCCCCCATGCTCGCACCACTAACCGCATGAATGGGAACGCCCAACTCTTCCAATGCCTTTAAGAACCCAACATGAGCAGCACCTTTCGCCCCGCCGCCGCTCAGGACAACCCCAATGCGCACAGGTTCTTGCGCTTGGATCCCTTGAGAGACCAAACAACAAAATGAAAGCAGGAGCCCAAAGCGCTTCATGAGGCGAAAGTTAGCTTGTTCAATGCGTTGTACCTTGCCTTTTATGCGAATTGTAAGTTTGGTTCCGAGCTGGTCAGAATGGCTCGTAGACTTAGGAATCACGCCGGTGGGCGTCACAAAATTTTGCATACACCCAAATGGCCTTCACCACAGAGTTGCTCGAATAGGCGGAACGAAGAACATCCAAATAGACAGAATCCACTCCCTGCGACCGGACCTGATCATCGCATGCGAAGAAGAAAACATCAAAGAACAGGTAGAAGCCTTGTCTCCGACCGTTCTGCTCACGCATTCAAGAAGCATAGAAGGGGCGCTGTCCGATATGATGCGCATCGCAGAAGCCGTGGGCAAAGGAGCTGAGGGGATTGATTGGGTTGCGGCGATTCGCTCGGCTTGGGGAGCGCCGCAGGCACAGCGTATGCAGGCAGCTTATGTCATTTGGCAAAACCCATGGATGGTCGCTGCCAATGACACATACATTCATGATGTGATGAGCCACTGGGGCATTGGCAATGCTTTCGCTCATCTGAAACGCTATCCCTCCGTGGAGCATTTCGCCGATGCCAACGTGATCCTCTTATCGAGCGAACCATTTCCCTTCGGTCAGCAACACTTCAGCCAATTGCCCGCCTCACCCAACAAAATCCCGGCGCTTGTCGTGAATGGTGAAGCCTTCAGCTGGTATGGCAGCCGCATGTTGCATGCAGTGGATGACCTGGTGAAGGTCTCAGACCAAATCACTTCCCTCCTGTCAGAGAAGAACTGACATCGTGGCGGATTTCCTCCGCATAAACCATCTCTTTTGTCAGTCCGTGTCAGTATTCCTAGAAACGGCACAATGCTTGAAAGGGAAGGTGCGAATGCGTCGCAAATAGCTTGTGACACCTGAAAAAGCAAACAATACAACCCTCATACCATGAGTAAGATCATCGGAATCGATCTCGGAACGACGAACAGCTGTGTTGCTGTTATGGAAGGCAATGAGCCCGTCGTCATTTCTAACGCTGAAGGAAAGCGCACCACTCCTTCCATCATTGGCTTTGCTGATGGCGGTGAGAGAAAGGTGGGTGAGCCTGCAAAACGTCAAGCCATCACCAACCCGGTGAAAACGGTGTACTCAATCAAGCGCTTCATGGGCTCTTCTTTCGATGAAGTGAATAAAGAAGTTGGTCGTGTCCCTTACAAGGTGGTGAAAGGCGACAACAACACGCCCCGAGTTGACATCGACGGCCGCCTCTACACACCACAAGAAATCAGCGCAATGGTTCTTCAGAAAATGAAGAAAACCGCTGAAGACTACCTCGGCCAAGAAGTAAGCGCAGCAGTCATCACTGTTCCCGCCTATTTCAATGACGACCAACGCAAGGCCACCAAAGAAGCTGGAGAAATTGCCGGCCTCGAAGTGAAGCGCATCATCAACGAGCCGACTGCCGCGGCACTCGCCTATGGCTTGGACAAAAAATCAACGGACCAGAAGATTGTCGTTTTCGACCTCGGTGGCGGAACGCATGACGTCAGCATCCTCGAATTGGGTGATGGCGTATTTGAAGTGCTCTCTACCGATGGGGACACGCACTTAGGAGGGGATGATTTTGACCAGTTGATCATTGACTGGTTGGTTAGCGAATTCAAATCGGAAAATGGCGGTTTGGATTTATCGAAAGACCCCATGGCATTGCAACGCCTTAAGGAGGCGGCGGAGAAGGCAAAAATCGAATTGTCCAGCACAACGAGCACCGAAATCAACCTTCCGTACATCATGCCCGTCGATGGCGTGCCCAAACACTTGGTTCGTTCATTGAGCCGTGCCAAGTTTGAGCAATTGGCTGACGCCTTGGTCAAGCGCACGATTGAGCCCTGCGCTTCTGCCATGAAAGCTGCAGGATTGGACAAGTCTGACATCGACGAGGTCATCCTCGTTGGAGGTTCCACGCGTATTCCAGCGGTTCAAGACGCCGTAAAGGCCTTCTTTGGCAAAGAACCATCGAAAGGAGTAAATCCCGATGAGGTCGTTGCCATTGGCGCGGCAATTCAGGGGGGTGTCTTGACTGGTGAAGTAAAGGATGTGCTGTTGTTGGATGTCACACCGCTTTCATTGGGCATTGAAACAATGGGGGGAGTGATGACAAAACTCATTGAATCCAACACCACCATCCCGACGAAGAAATCAGAAGTTTTCTCAACCGCCAGCGACAACCAGCCCAGCGTAGACATCAAAGTCATGCAAGGCGAGCGCCCCATGGCCCGGGACAACAAAGAAATTGGCAACTTCCAACTTTCTGATTTGCCACCAGCACCTCGCGGCGTACCGCAAATCGAGGTGACTTTTGACATTGACGCCAATGGCATCATTCAAGTTTCCGCAAAGGACAAAGCCACCGGCAAAGAGCAAAAGATTAAAATTGAAGCGAATAGCAGTTTGACGGAGGAAGAAATTCAGCGCATGAAGGCTGAAGCCGAGGCCAATGCTGAATCGGATCAAGCAGAACGCGAGCGCGTCGACACCCTCAACCAAGCCGATGGTTTGGTGTTCCAGGTGGAGAAGCAACTGGGGGAATTTGGTGATAAAATCCCTGAAGACAAACGCGGTCCAATTGACGCAGCGCTTGAGTCCCTCAAGAAGGCCCACGCTGAGCAAGATGTAGACGGATGCAAGTCTGGAATGGAAGCACTCAATGCTGCCTTCCAAGCTGCGAGTCAAGACATGTACGCTCAAAGCGAAGCTGGCGGTGATGCGCAAGAAGCTTCGGCTGGCGCGACCAATGCAAGCGATGCAGAGGTAACCGACGTGGATTTCGAAGAGGTCAAATAACCGTCCCCTTAACTGGAAGAAAGCCACTTGTTCGCACGAGCAAGTGGCTTTTTTTGCGCCCTGCTTTTGGGATCAAGCGTAGTTGGGATTTTTGGCCGAAATTGCAAGCATGAGAACGCGCAGGTCATTTTTGAAGCATGTCAGCACCTTAGCAACGGGGTTGGGATTAGGAGCTGCCCAGTACAACCGCTGGATGTCTGCATGGACGGAACCGCTTCTTCCCTCCTCCCCCATTCAACCGCACTTGCTGGACTCAGCCAGAATGATCTCTACCTGGAACCACGGAATGCCCGCAAATGAGGCAGGCATGCGTGTGGGGCTCAGTGGTGGATCTGCCTTGGACATGGTAGAGGTCGGTGCACGGTTGGTGGAATCGGATGCAGAAGGGCAAAGCGTCGGATTGGGCGGTTTGCCAGACCGGGATGGACGCGTTACCCTGGATGCGTGCATCATGGATCACCAATTGAACGCAGGGAGTGTTTGTTTCGTGCAAAATTTTGAACACCCCATCACCATAGCTCGGAAGGTGATGGAAGATACGCCTCACGTGATGCTTGCTGGGGCTGGGGCTGAAGCCTTCGCCAAATCACTGGGCATGCCTCCTAGGGAACTGCTCACTCCCGATTCCGAGTTGGCCTATCAAACTTGGTTGAAAGAATCACGCTATGACCCCATCATCAACATCGAGAACCACGATACCATC
>DAISXU010000038.1:0-3837 GCA_036825655.1 Flavobacteriales bacterium
CGCTTGACCAGTGGCTGGTGCGCTTGTTGTGTCAATCGCATCAAACGTGGCGGCTATGTCCGGATGTTGGGCAAAACGCAACAGGGCAGAAAACGTCGTGTCGGATTCCACGGGCCCCAATTGAAGCAAATCCTCAAGGTACAAAGCTGCGAATCCACCCCACTCTGCTTTCAATTTTGACCATTCTCCATCTGCTGCATCCATCGGAAAATCATGCAGTTCCTGCACCCGAGTTACGGCGTCAATCACCTTAAATGGCGCGGGGAGTTCAACATCTTGAGGAGCAATGTCCCAAGGGTCACTGGGTTTCATGAAATACCAGCCAGCCGCCGCCGCAACAACCAGTAACGCGAGCTTCTTCCCGAGCTTGGTTTTCGATGATTGGGTTGTTGGTAACGGACTGGATGAATCGTTCATGGCATCTTGGTGTGAGTTAGATTTGACCCATAAGATGGGTGCAAAGATGAAACAGAATCGACGAGTCTTAGCGGTGGTTGTGTCGCTGCTTCTGAGTGTCACTGGAGATGCACAGCAAAACGTGCACCTGGGATTGGCGTTGTCTCCCAATGCAGGGCATGGAATCACCCGAGATTATGCTCATGAGCCAGCTGGGGTCGGGCTTCGGTTTGGGTACAAATTCATTTTTGATTGGAAGTTTACGGATTCGTATGCCATTGGTTCGGGAGTGAATGTTTTTCACGCAGGCGGCGTGATTACCAGCTTGCATCAGGTGGATTCAGTCCAGATTGAATCGAAGGAATGGGGAATCCGAAATCAATACGTCGAAGTTCCCATTTCATTTAAGATGCGGACGAAAGAGATTGGTTACACAACCTACTACGGTCAATTTGGTGTAGGTCTTGGAATCAATGTACGGTCTGAAGTGGATGAACGGCGAAGTGCCGCTTGGTCGCGTTCCAGCTCGGACGAAGCATGGAATGCAGTTGCCAACGAGGACGACCGAAAAGAGCCTCAACGCCTCGCCTTTGAAGCGAGCACGCGCCTGTTCAGGCCTTCGCTCATTGTCGGATTAGGTGGGGAAAGGGCCTTGTTGGGCTCAACAGCAATCTGTTTTGGAGTGGCTTACAATGTGGGGCTAGCGAACCAGTTTTTGAACCAGTCCATTGTCCGGACCAACACTTCTGGAATTCCAGTAGATGGAACATCGAATAGTTTTGGAACTGGGGAAGTGATCTCTGATCCTGCGACTGTAAGTATGAAGGGGAAGACGGGGTTTTTGGAACTATCGGTAGGGGTAATGTTCTGATGGAAAAGCCAGGTCCATTCCATGCAGAAGGTGTGGCGGAGTTCATCGTTCGGTGGTTGAGAGACTATGCACGGACATCAAACATGAACGGATTTGTGGTGGGGGTTTCAGGGGGGATTGATTCGGCTGTGACCTCAACGCTTTGCGCCATGACGGGTTTGCCCGTTACGGGTGTGGAAATGCCCATTCATCAAGCGGCTTCCCAAGTAACACGGGCTCAAGAGCACTTGGGTCACCTCGCCTCTACCTATCCAAATTTTGATTCAGAACGGATTGAGTTAACAGAGGCCTTCGATTCGTTATCGCGCGCAGTGCCCTCGCAAACTAACGGATCCGATCGGTTCTTGGCCATGGCCAATGCGAGGGCTCGCCTGCGAATGACCACCCTCTACATTCTGGCGCAAGAGCGCCACGCCTTGGTTGCTGGTACGGGCAATAAGGTAGAGGATTTCGGTGTAGGTTTTTACACCAAGTACGGCGATGGAGGAGTGGATTTGAGTCCCATTGCTGATCTATTGAAAACGGAAGTTTACGCCCTTGCAGCAGCTTTAGGTGTTCCTGATTCAATTCAACAAGCTGCTCCAACAGATGGGCTTTGGGGCGATGACCGAACGGACGAAGACCAAATAGGCGCATCCTATCCCGAATTGGAAGCAGCCATGCAGTTTCAGGGCGACCCCTCATCGCTTACCGGACGCGAGGCAGAAGTTCAAGCCATTTACAACCGCCTTCATCGAGCGAATCAGCACAAAATGCTCCCCATACCCGTGTGTGAGATTCCGGATGCGGTTCGCTATTGATCGGCAATGACCCAAGCGGCTTCATCGCTTTTCAATCCGTCCTTCGAAATCAAAGCCCACACATAAGCTCCGATTTCCCAAGAAAGATCTCCTTGCTCAAGGGGCAATTCCAACCTTTGCCAGCCTTTCTGACGGTCGTTCAGTGGCAAAGAGACGAGCAGTTCTTGCTGTGAATCGGACACGTTCAATACCCAATCTCCGTGTTCGGGGAGGAAACACCAGGCCTGAGCGATTTGAGGTGTTTTGGTTCCCCATGCCCAACCTTTAGGTGACCAATCATCCGTAAAGCTGGTTGTGTCAGCAGGGAGAAGTATGACTTCTCCTGCATCGATGGGCTGCTCGGTCAAAACGTTCATGGACAGGACCCACACGGATCTGCCGTGGGTGCCAATGACCAATTCACGCGCGCTTTTCTGGTATACCAAATCATGAACAGGCGCATGGGGTAGCTCCGTGTGCAGGGAGGACCATTCTCCCAGTGAAGCGCGCCGCGCGTAGCCGCCACCATCTGTTCCTGCAATCAACAAATCGGGTTGGTCGGCAATTTCACACAGGGCATTGACGGGTTCGGCCGGCAGGCCATGGTGGATGGCTTGCCAAGTTTGGCCCAAGTCATCGCTTTGGAAGATGTAGGATTGAAAGTGATCCCACCGGTAAGTGTTGAGCGCCACGAACACTCGGTCCGCCACATGTTCACTCCAGAGCACTTCGCTGATCCAAGGAGTGTTTTCCGACCAAAGCATGGGCAAGTCCATTGGGGTCCATGTCTTTCCTGTATCTTCAGAAAAGTGCACTCGGCCATCGTCGGATCCAACGGCGATTCGGCCACGCTGAAGGGGACTTTCGTGGAGCGAGGTCAGCGTGCCAAAAGGTACGTTTCCGGAGCGTCCTCCGCCCGTGAGGTCCTCGCTGATGGGTTCCCAAGAAACACCGGCATCCACGGACTGGAATACCCGGTTTGCTCCCATGTACACGGTGTCTGGAGCGTGCCGACTGATCCAAATCGGGGTTTGCCAATTCCATCGCAATGGCCTTTCTCCGAGCTGGTGCTTGGGATGGATGTCCAGCCGCTCATCCGAGCCACGGTTGAGCTTTTGGTACCAACCAAATTGGGAACCGAAGTAGGCGATCTCGTTATTTCTCGGATCGATTTCAATTTGCATTCCGTCTCCACCGCCCAATTCTTGCCAGGGGTATTGTCCAGTGGACTGCCAGCGCAAAGACTCAGAATAATCGGATGGTCCCATCCAAACACCGTTGTCCTGCAAGCCACAATAGATGTTGTACGGTTCTTCGTTGTCCACTTCGATGGCGTAGCACTGAGCCACTGCGGGGGAGTTGCATTTGATCCAGTTCAACCCTCCGTCCCAACTGATGTTGATTCCTCCATCGTTTCCATTGATGAGGTGGTTGGGTCGCAATGGGTTGGACCAAAGCACGTGATGATCTACATGAACATTGGGCGCGCCAATGCCTTGCCAAGTTGTCCCATTGTCGGTGGATTTGAGCAGGGGAACGCCAGCGATGTACAACGTGCCATCTAGGCCTCGTTCCATCAAACCGAAGTAATATCCGTACGTGTAGCAGATGGATTCCAGCGGTTCGGCATGGGTCCTGCTCCACTTTCCTTCGTTCAGTTGGTAAACCGAGGCGCCTACGACGCCAGCGTTAAATAAATCACGGTTTCCGTCGGCAACGTAGTCGTGGAGGGCTTCCGGCAGAATTGCTCCGGAGTGGATGAGGTCAGCAACAGAATCCCTCGAGGCCTCG
>DAISXU010000038.1:3847-20478 GCA_036825655.1 Flavobacteriales bacterium
ATAGTCCTGAACTTCTGTGGAGTCCAACTTATCGAATTTGCGCATTGACATTCCTAAGAAGTCACTTGGAATCAGTCCCTTATGCGGTTCTGGAGGGAGGGGAGACTGGTCATCCAAGAGCACGTACAGCACATTGGAAAGTGCATCGTGAGCCATTCCCATTCGCCCCAGGTGCTGCCTGTCAGGAAGGCCTCCAAGCTGCGTCAGGTCACTCCAATCCTTGCCACCGTCCGTGGTTTCGTACAGGCCCGAATCTTCTCCTCCTTCTACAAAACCCCAAGCGCTCCGGCTGCGTTGCCAGAGGGAGGCGTAGAGGTGATTGGGGTTTTCCGTGTCCATAACCAGGTCGATTCCAGCAGTCCCATCGATTCCCAGCATACGCTCCCAATGGGCTCCCCCGTCCGTGGATTTATAGATTCCTCCCGTGGTGTTTTTGCTGTACAGGGGGCCTGCGGCCGCGACCCAAAGCGTGTTGGGCTCTGTTGGGTGCAAAATAATCTTTCCGATGTGGTGGGTCTGCTCGAGGCCAAGGTGTTCCCAATGGGCACCGTGGTCCGAGCTTCTGTAGATCCCTGTCCCTGCGTACGAGCTCCGCGATGAGTTGACCTCTCCGGTCCCGACGTAAACGATGTTGCTTTCCCAGTCTACAGCTACAGCGCCGACTGCAGTCGTGGCCGCGAAATCAAAAACTTGTGTAAAACTGGTTCCGTGATTCACCGTATGGTAGACGCCACCGGTCGCATAAGCCACGTAGAACTCAGAACCGTCTCCCGGCCTCACATCCAAGTCTACAACGCGTCCGCTCATGACCCGGGGGCCGACCTCTCGGAGTGGAAGGCCCGAGAACCAACTCGAGGCATCGAGTTCTGCTCGCATCTCCTGCCATGAATCCACGTTGATGGTGGATGGTTGGAATGGCTCTTGAGCAGTAAGGGCCATCGAGCATCCTATGGCTAGTGCACCGATCCATTTTCTCATTTTGGGTTGAGCTTGGGGTTGTTTTGGTGGCGGTCGCTGTCGCGATCCGTTTTCTTCTTCACATTGGAGGCAAGGGCATCCGTTAGGTCAACTCCAGTTTGATTGGCCAAAGCACAAAGGACCCACAGGATGTCAGCTAATTCGTCAGCAATCGCTAGCCCTTCCTCGCTTGGCTTGCTGCTTTGGTCACCAAATTTCCGAGCAAACAACCGCGCGAGTTCGCCCACTTCCTCGGTAAGGATGGCGAGGTTAGTCAATTCTGAGAAGTACCGAACCCCGATGGTTTGTATCCATTCATCCACCTGCGCTTGGGCCTCCCGCAGAGAAAGTTCGGGAGCGTTACCGGACTCAAAAGGTCGGGTGTTCATTCTTTGTTCCATGTGTCCAAACATAGGGTTACCGGCCCATCATTTATGAGTTCCACCTGCATGTCTGCCCCAAACTGGCCGCATTCAGGCGGCTCGCCAGTGAGCGCCTCACAAGCATTCAAGAAGTACTCGTAAAGCGGGATGGCGTCGTCTGGCCTTGCCGCACCAGTGAAGCCTGGTCGGTTGCCCTTCTTGTAAGATGCGTGAAGGGTGAATTGGCTCACAACCAAAAGCCGTCCTTGGACTTGCTCCAAGTTGAAATTCATCTTACCCTGATCATCCGAAAACAAACGCATTCCGGTCACTTTCTTGGCCAGCCAATCGGCGTCTTCCTTGGTGTCACGCGACTCAATGCCCAATAAAATAACCAACCCTTGACCGATGGAACCGCGAAGGACCCCGTCGATTCGGACCGAAGCGCTGCTGGCCCTCTGTATCACTGCTCGCATAAGGGCAAGTTAGGTACGAAAAAAGGGCTGATTCCGAAGAACCAGCCCTGAAGTCAAAAGCGGGGTGTTGAATTATCGCGTCAGGGCATCCGTCAGCGCCTCGAAGCTCACAAGGTCCTCTTCGTCCAACAGTTCGTAGTCCCTCAATTCCATGGTCACCACGCGGACATTGTAATCCACATCAACGGACATGGTAGGATCGTAATCCAATCCCACAAGTCCGCCATCAGCCGAAGTCCAAAAGAAAGCAAAACCAACGAAATCTGTCCAAGCACTGGGGATTTGATTCCAGTAATCGAAGTCATCTTGGATGTAAACCATGACCATTCCCTGGTTGTAGATGGACTCCGTTACGTTGGGAGCTGGGAACTCAACATAAGTTCCACCCGCCCAATCCGCGACTGAAATGGTGGTCTCAAACAACTCAAATCCAGCATCAGCGCCATCGGTTCCATCGGTTCCATCGGTTCCGTTTGAACCCGCAGGCCCTTCTTTTCCGCATCCAGCGAGCATCAATGCCGCCGCGCTTAACAATGCAAATGCAGTGTTTTTCATTTTTATTTATTTAAAATTATCATCGCAAAAATAGGGGATTGGGTTTGGACTGAGTTTGGGATGTTCAGTTGTCGTGGAAAAGTGGGTGTAAACTAATCCGGTACACCGGTTAGGCTGGGTTATTTTTGGCCTTTGAAAATGACCAGCATGTCAGCAGCTACCCTCCCCGCTACCCTCGATCAAGCGACAGAAATGGGCCTTCGCCCAGATGAATTTGAAGCCATCACTTCCCACCTTGGGCGCACACCCAATTTCACGGAAATGTGCATTTACAGCGTCATGTGGAGCGAGCACTGCTCGTACAAGAACAGCATCAAGTGGCTGAAGACCTTGCCTAAGGATGGCCCTCACATGCTCGTGAAGGCAGGTGAAGAAAATGCAGGAATTGTGGACATCGGGAGCGGGTTGGGCTGCGCGTTCAAGATTGAAAGCCACAACCACCCTTCGGCGCTTGAGCCATACCAAGGAGCGGCGACAGGGGTGGGTGGAATCAACCGCGACATTTTTACCATGGGAGCGCGGCCCATTGCTCAGTTGAATAGCCTTCGTTTCGGAGCCTTGACTGAGCCTCGGACCAAGTGGCTTTTGGAAGGAGTTGTCAAGGGGATTGGCGATTATGGAAACAGTTTTGGCATTCCTGTGGTGGGTGGTGAGGTGTTTTTTGACGAATGCTATCACCAAAATCCGTTGGTCAATGCCATGTCCGTGGGCGTTTTAAAAACGGACGGCATCATTTCAGCGACCGCATCAGGCGTAGGAAATCCAGTGTACATCGTAGGTTCTGCAACAGGAAAGGATGGCATTCAAGGAGCTTCATTTGCGTCGAAAGACATGACAGCAGAAAGCGCTGAAGATCTACCAGCGGTCCAAGTAGGCGATCCGTTCCAAGAGAAACTCCTATTGGAAGCCACCTTGGAGTTGGCTCAAACGAGCGCTGTCGTGGGCATGCAAGACATGGGCGCGGCAGGCATAACCTGCTCAACTTCGGAGATGTCAGCTGCGGGCGGGGTCGGCATGGACATTCACTTGGACAAAGTCCCTTTGCGCCAGCAAGACATGGAGCCGTTTGAAATCCTGTTGAGTGAATCCCAGGAGCGCATGTTGGTGGTCGTAAAAAAAGGGCATGAGTCAGAGGTGGAAGCCATTTTTGAAAAGTGGGACCTGCACGCCGTGGCGATTGGAGAGGTCACTTCAGGGCCGGATCTCCAGTATTTTGTTGGCGGAGAGTTAATTGCCCGTGTTGAAGCGCACAACTTGGTGCTTGGGGGAGGAGCTCCAGTTTATGAGCGAGAATACGAGGAGCCAGCTTGGTTTGCAGAGGTTCAGGCGTTCGACGCTTCAACCATTGCCACACCAGATTTGAAGGAAGCAGCAGCGATTGCAGAACAGTTGATTGAATTGCCCAACATTGCATCGAAGCGCTGGGTCACAGATCAATACGATTCAACAGTAGGCACCATTCACCGGGGTGCGAATAGGCCATCAGATGCGGGAGTTGTCCATGTTCGGGGTACAAACAAGGCATTGGCCTTGACGGTCGACTGCAATTCCCGTTACGTTGATGCGGACCCTTTCACCGGAACAGCCATTGCTGTGGCTGAGGCGGCACGCAACATCAGCTGCACGGGGGCGACGCCTTCGGCGATAACGAATTGCCTCAATTTTGGAAATCCCTACAACAAAGAGGTTTATTGGCAGTTTGTTCATGCCATCAAGGGGATGAGTGCAGCTTGCGAGCGCTTGCAGACGCCGGTGACAGGAGGAAATGTAAGTTTCTACAACCAAAGTACGCTGGAAGATGGCACGACGAAGTCGGTTTTCCCTACCCCTACCATCGGGATGGTTGGGGTGTTGCAAGACCGGAACAAGCAGATGTCGTTGGATTTCAAGGAGAAAGGAGAGTTGATTTTCCTTTTGGGGGAAGTGACGGACTGCATTCATTCTTCAGAGTACTTAGCAAACCTCAAAGGGGTGAAGCGCTCACCAGCACCTCACTTTGATTTGGAAGCGGAGGTGCGAGTTCACAGCGCCATCCGGGATGTCATTGAGAAAGAAACGGTGAGGGCGGTGCACGATGTGGCGGACGGAGGTCTCTTTGTGAGTTTGCTTGAAATGTCGATGCCTCGTGGTTTAGGTTTTGATGTGGTGACGGATTCAGACATCCGTTTGGACGCATTTTTATTCGGTGAAGGCCAAGGACGTGTGGTGGTGAGCTGCACTGAAGAGCAACAGGACGAATTCCTCGATCTGATCGAAGCACACAACGTGCCGGTGGTCTTGCTCGGGCATGTGACGAAAGGAAAAATCCAAGTGGACGGTCACATGTTTGGCCATGTGGAAGAATTGAGGAACACCTTCGACAATGCCTTGGCAGAGGAAATGGAGTCCTGAATTGAATTCCCAACGCGTTCCACAAGAAATAAGGTACTTTCGCGTTAGTACCCCGTCGCCATGAAAACTTGGTTTCAATTCATAGTGAGCCGCTCGTTTCGCCGCCATTTGGTGGCCTTGGCTTTGGTTTGGGTCATCGTAATCGGGGGCGCGTGGTTTTTTCTGCACCAGTACAGCCGGAGCAATGAAGTGACCGAGCTTCCAGATTTGAGGGGTGAGCGCCTGCAAGATGTGACGGCTGCGTTGGAGGCCATGGGCCTTGAAGCCGTTCATCTCGACAGCGTGTACAGCCAAAAAGGACGGCCCTTCGAGGTGGTTGAGCAATTGCCGGCCCCAGGGAGTGAAATCAAGCCAGATCGCAAAGTTTACTTGACCACCTTCAGGTCGATGCCTCCGAATGAGACGTTGGGAGTTGAAGAAGGAATGGATGTTCGCGTTGCCCGAATTCGTTTGGAAAACAAGGGATTTGTTGTGGTGGAAGTGGAGGAAGCCAACATAGCCTTGGTAGGCCGAGTGGTTCGAGTCGAATCGAAGCGGGGAAAAGTGCTCCGACCAGAAGCCAGGCTGCCGCGCGGCACCACAGTTCGCTTAGTCATTGGAAGAACTACAAATGAGCGTGTTCCCATGCCTCGCCTCCTGGGGTTGTCTTTGGATTCGGTGAGGTCTGCACTGATTCAAGGTCGCCTTAGCCTTGGTTTGGTTGAATACAGCGAGTCCTGCGAGGATGAGGATGACAGTTTGGATGCTTTGGTGATTGAGCAACATCTGCCTCCTACCCTGGAGGCATCTGTAGCTGCAGGAACAGAAATCGATATTTATTTGGGCCTAAAAGGTGACCAGCCTCGCCGCGGTAGCGCTGAAAATTCACCCTAAAGAACACGTGCAACGGAATATGGAAAAGCAACGATATATGTGGAAGAGGTCGGTTTTAATGGGCCTGGTTGGGTTTTGGATTGCTGGATGCGCCGTATTTGCTCAAGGGGAATCCGAACGGGACCTGAAGGTCATTCCCACCCCCAGACCAACCGCTAACGCTGAACGCGGTGGAGGACTGCTTACCCTGCCATTTTTTGATGACTTTTCAACGCCTTCCACGGCCGATGCACCAGCCTGGGTGCCCTCGGAGTTGATCCGATGGGAAGCTGGGTCTGCTTCCATAACAAATACCTACTCCATCAAGGCTCCTACAATTGGTGCCGCCACCTTCAATGGATGTGACCGTACTGGATACCCATACAATTGGTCTGAATCGGCTGTGGGGTGGGCTGATACGCTGACATCATTGCCCATTAATTTGAATGGTTATTCCACCACCGCTGGGGTGCATTTGGTGTTCTCAATTCAGCGCGGCGGGCGAGGCAATGCTGCTGATGTTGAGGAAGATTCGTTGGCCGTGGAGTTTAAAATTACAGATGGCTCCGGTGAGCCTGTTTGGATTCCTGTTTGGTCCACGGACTCATGCGGAACAACAGATTTTACGAGGTTTTTTATTCCTGTAGATGAGCAGGCGTACTTACAAGCAGGATTTCAATTCCGGTTCCGCAATTACGGAGCATTGGCAGGAAATGTGGATTTGTGGCATTTGGATTATGTGTTGCTGGATGATGGCATAGACCCTTTCACTTATTCTGTGGTTTCAGAAGTGGCCTTCATCGAACCGGTAAACACCTTGCTGCGTGACTTTACGCGGATGCCTTGGACCCATTATGTTCAGAATCCATCCTTGTTCATGCGGGATAGCATTCTATCATTTCATCGAAACTACAGTGCCACACAGGCCGACAATGTGGCATCGGGTTTCACGGTGAATCACGATGGAAATGCCGTGACATTCATTAATCCTCCCAACACCTTTGTCGCTCCTTCATCAGAATTTTCAACACTTTACCAAGTTGGCTTGCCTCCAGCATCTTTCTCATTTGACCCAACGGTAAGCGACACCGCTGCCTCCTTTGAGGTGACGTTGTTTGAGAGCTCAATAGGCATACAGCACGAGCAAAAGCTTGGGGTTTTGGACAATGATAGCATCGGTTTTCTTCAGGTTTTTGCCAATGATTATGCGTATGATGATGGTTCGGCGGAGCGCGCTTATGCACTGACAGCGGGTGCTGCCAAGCTTGCCATGCGCTTTCCCTTGGCTCAACCGGACACCTTATTGGGACTTGCGATTCACTTCACTCCTTATTACAACGATGCATCTCAAGAGACTTTTTTGCTTCGCGTTTGGGATGATGCTGCGGGGACCCCAGGGGCTGAATTAGGAACCAATTACCAATTCCACTCCCCAAGTTATTACGTGCAAGGACCAGATGTGTTCGGCTATTTTCCGCTTGACGAACCTCTCGCTGTGGAAGGTGTGATTCATGTGGGGGTGTTACAGTCTACAGATGCCATGTTGAATTATGGCTTGGACAAGAACACCAATGCCAATGTTGGCAACGTACATTACACCTTGGGGGTGGGTGCACCTTGGATTCAATCTGAGATTGAAGGGACGGTGATGATACGTCCGGTATTCCGGGCTGGTATGGAGCAAGAATGGGTTGGGGTGATGGCCGCCGAAAGTCACACGTTGGGTTCTGTCAGCGTCATTCCCAATCCTGCTCAGGACGTGGTTCGGATTGCAGGGCCTTCGCTAACGGGATGGGTGGTGATGGATTTAACAGGCCGAATGGTGGCTCAAGGAGTATCTGGCGGAGAGGGGGAAGTGGCGCTCGATGCATCCTTTTGGGACAATGGCCTGTACGTCATCCGGTTTGCAACCGGTGAGTTTGGAAAGTGGATCATCCGGCATTGATGGTAGAGAACGGGTCAGAGGATTTCGATTCTGAAGAGTTATTTGAGCACCACCGCATCGAAGTAGATCCAGGGCAGCAGCCCTTGCGGGTGGATAAGTTCCTCACGAACCTGGTGTCTCAAATGTCGCGTTCCCGGTTGCAGTTGTCTGCAAAAGCGGGATACGTGCGCATCAATGGTCTCCCGGTAAAATCCAATGCTAAGGTGAAACCGGGCGATGTGGTCACGGTGGAATTGCCGCGACCCGTGCGCAAATTTGAGTTGGTTCCGGAACCCATGGAACTCGACATCTTGTTTGAAGATGATTCGGTTTTGGTCTTGAACAAGCCATCAGACCTCGTGGTTCATCCAGGGAATGGGAATTACACGGGCACCCTCATCCATGGCGTGGCTTACCATTTTATGCACCATGGCATCGATGGGGAGTCTTTGACGACTGATCGAAGTGGGGAAGTGCCAAGGCCTGGTTTAGTCCATCGATTGGATAAGGACACGACGGGCATCATGGTGTTGGGAAAGACGGAGCACGCTATGACTGAGCTGAGTGAGCAGTTCTTTGAGCGAACCGTTGAACGCCGCTATACGGCATTGGTTTGGGGAGATGTGAAAGAAGATGGAACAGTGACAGGGCACATTGGTCGGCATCGCCGAGATCGCAAGTTGTTCCAGGTCTTCGAACATCAAGAGGAGGGGAAGCATGCAGTTACGCATTTCCGAGTACTGGAGCGATTAGGACCGGTTACGCTGGTGGAGTGCAAGCTAGAAACTGGAAGGACCCATCAAATCCGAGTGCACATGAAGCACATTGGGCATCCGCTGTTTGGTGATGTCCAATATGGTGGCAATCAAGCAGTAAAAGGGGTAGCAGGTGGGAAGTATTCAGCATTCCTCAACAATTGTTTTCAGTTGCTGCCTCGGCAGGCGCTGCACGCGAGATCCTTGGCTTTCGAACATCCCACTACCCAAGAATGGCTCACCTTCGAGAGCGAATTGCCGGAGGACATGACCGAAGTGTTGGCGAAGTGGAAAAGCTACTTGGGATAAACGCAAAGACCACCTGGGCGTTCAAGGACCAGGTGCATGACGAACATCCTCTGATTTTCCATAAAGCGGATGAATGTTGGAATCGCAGTTTTGAAAGTAGAGACAGGCTCAACTCCTTTAACCTCCGGCTTGTTCCTTTTCGAAGTTCTCGAAATCAAGTGTAGCTTTTTCCCAAGCCTCCATAGCTGAATCAACTTCTCGCTGAGCTTGCTCAAATTCGTAGGCCAACTCGGTTATTTTCCCACGTTCTTCGGGCGGTGTTTGAGCGATTTGTTCATTCAAAGAAGCGACCCGGGCCTCCTTTTCGGCGATCAAGGATTCAGATTTGCTAACCCGATTCTTTAAGGTTTTCTCCTGCTTTTCTAAAGCCTTCCGGTCTTTGTAAGAGAGAGTTGGCTGGTGTTGCTTAGGCTCTTTTGATGCTTCTTTTTGAATGTGAACCTTGGTGGGTTTTCCAGCCTCATAGGCTCGGATGCTCGCAGCATGTTTTTCGTGGAGGAATTGGCGGATGTCACCGATGTACTGTTTCAGGCCAGTGGGGGTGACTTCGTATACCAAATCCGTCAAATCCGAAAGGAAATCTCGGTCATGACTAACCACCATCAGGGTGCCATCATACGCCTTCAACGCTTGTTTCAGAACTTCTTTGGACTTGATGTCGAGGTGATTCGTCGGTTCGTCGAGGATCAGAAAATTGTAAGGGTGCAGCAGCAATTTGCACATGGCCAATCGAGCCTTTTCCCCACCCGAAAGCACCTTAACTTTCTTATCTACGTCTTCTCCAGAGAACAGGAACGACCCCAAGAGCCCTCGAAGGTTTTTCCTTACGTCTCCAACAGCCACTTCTTCCAAGGTCTCCAACACGGTCAAGTTCCCATCCAATTCCTCGGCTTGGTTTTGGGCATAATACCCGATGTCGACGTTGTGCCCCAACTTCATTTCACCTTGAGCCGTTTCGAGCGCAAGTACGATTCGGGTAAACGTCGTTTTTCCTGCTCCATTTTTCCCAACAAGGGCCACTTTTTCCTGCCTGGCCAAGATCAAATCCACCCCCTGGAATACTTCTTTCCCGTCAAATGACTTGCGAATCCCCTCAGCTTCGATGACGACTTTTCCGGAGCGAGCGGCTGGAGGAAATCGGAACCGTATGTTCTGATTATCAGCGGAATCGACTTCAATTCGGTCCAATTTGTCCAACTTTTTGATCAGGGACTGGGCGAAGGCGGCCTTGTTCTTCTTCGCTCGAAACTTATTGATCAGCTGCTCGGTGTCTTCAATGTATTTCTGCTGGTTCTTAAACGCTTGTTCTTGGCGTTCGCGCTCTTCCTCTCGCCAAATCTGATATGCTGAATAGCTCGATTTATAATCGTACAGTTTGATGGGGGTGATTTCAATTGTTCGCGTAGTCAGGTTGTCCAAAAAGGCCCTGTCGTGCGAAATGAGCAAGATGGCGCTGGCGGACTGTTGTAGAAAGGTTTCAAGCCATTGGATGCTCTCAATGTCCAAGTGGTTTGTAGGCTCATCCAACAGCAAGAGGTCCGGATTCTGCAGCAGCAATTTGGCCAATTCAACGCGCATCTTCCATCCTCCAGAAAACTCAGACATTGCTCTGTCCATGTCTGCAGCGGAGAACCCAAGTCCTTGTAAGATGCGTTGAACCTGCTCCTCCATGGTGCTTCCTCCAAGGACGTCGAGGCGCTCATTCGCGTCAGTAAGCTGTTCAATGAGTCGGGTGTACTCAATGGACTCATAATCCGCGCGCTCACCAAGTTCTTTGGAAATTCGCTCAACGAGGGATTCTAAGTCCTGCAATTCTTCAAAGGCACTGCTCGCTTCTTCGAGGACGGTTCGTTCCTCGTTGTGATCCATCTCTTGAGGCAAATAACCAATGCGGTAATCTTTTGGATAGCTGACTTGGCCTTCAGATGCATTTTGATGACCGGAGATGATTTTCAGGAGGGTGGATTTACCTGCACCGTTTCTTCCAACCAGTCCGATTCGTTCACGCTTCCCTACGAAGAGATCGAGCTGTTCGAAAAGGGTACGCTGTCCAAAATGGACTCCGACTTGAGATAGGTTCAACATGGGGGGCAAAGGTCGCGTTCAGTTCGGCAAAAAAAAAGGAGGCCAGAGCCTCCTTTTAAACAAGATGTTTCATTGATCAATAGTGCCATAGGTCGTGCTCCAGTTCAAACAGGTCGTTTTGGATGCGTTGACCTTCTGCCAGGATGTCTAATCCTTGCATGTAGCTCTGGATCTTCCGATCGTACACATTGGATTCCTTGATGATGTAGCTCGCGAAATACCGCTTTTGAAATAAATCTTCGAAAGAACGTCGCTGTGCGTCATTGTAAGTGTTGTATACCTCAGCGTTGGCAAAAACGTATCGGCATTCGGGGTAATAGAGCCAAAACAAGGTCTCGAAGCCTTGGGATTCGCCTTCAATGTCATAGCTCTCCTTTTGAGGAGCAATGCCAATGATTCTTACGTATCGTTCGCTTCTTTGGCGGTCGAAAATCCAATCTTCTTTGATGATGTATCGCTTGACATCTTCAGTTCGGATTGGAGTGGATTCAGGCTTAGCTCCGATGGGCTCACCACTGATCAAGTCAAACTGGGGGACCAAGACTGTTGGATTGAGAACAGAATCTACTTCGCTTTGGGTCAGCGGATAGCGGAATTCATCATCTTCGCCAGTGGGACCGCCGCCATAAGCAATCAGTGTGCCTTCCACTTCAAGCGCATCCCGCATGACATTGAATAAGGATTTCCGGTCTGCAATGGGAACGATTGGGAAGTAGAACGAGTGGTTCATCTTCTGCGTAAGGTCAATCACGCGCCACACACGTTTTGTGTACATCACGTCCGCTTCCCTCAAGGAAGGGTAGGGGATGACTCGTTTCGTGCGGTTGGTCTCTTTCACATACGCACCATCTAAAACGGATGGTACTTGGGCTTGCAAACCTGCGAAGGCAGGGAACAACACCAAGGCCAGAGCGAGAGTACGGGTGTAGAGTTTCATGGGGTGATTAATTTACTGTGAGCTTGAGCGGCGCAAGGGGGCGGTCGGTGCCGTCAGGCATTCCCACCACAATGTCCTCCAAGTAAATAACGGTGCCACGAGCACAAGACTCGAGCAGTGATTTCATGTCTGAGGTCAACCGGTTCGATGAGGAAGCTTTCCGAATCAAAGTGCCGTCGCGGTTCACAACGAGTTGAAAGCTCTTCACGACAACCGTTACGTTGAAGTCAAAATTTTCCATTCGTGCACTCACTCCAGGAACTCCTCGTAATGTGTTCCGGTCAATGGAGCGATCGGTTGGTGACTTCCCTCCAAATTGAGGCACAGGGTCTGGAATCCGCTTGACTCGGAATTCTTTTGCCGGCATGGATTTTTTTGACCCGTCGGGAAGTTCTGCTGTAACAGAGATGTTTGCAAGGTCGCCACTTCCTGGCTCGACAATGTATGTACCGTCCGGTTGTGGCTTGATCTTGTGATTTCCACTAATGGAAACCGTGATTTTATCACTTGCCACTCCAGGCACAGAAACTTCTACTGGGTTTGGGACGCCGCGGTAGAATACATTCATCTGAGTGGGAGAAACAACCAGTGCTGGCTCGGCCACCTGGAAAATTGGGGTGATGAAAGGATAGTCTTCAACTGATCCATCAGGTCCAGTCAGCTTAATGAGGCCTTTGTATTGCGCTTCACCCAACGGCAGGTTGTTCGTTGCAATTCTCAACGCTCCAAACCCGTTGCTCCCGATGTTCAAAGCATCGAGTCCAGCGATGTCAATCGTTGAGCTATCGCGTCCGTCAAATCGGTTGTTGTCCACATAAATCGCAGGTCGGTTGGTGTTATCAAATGCAGCAAGCAACACTTCTGCGCGGAAGCTATCTCCACGGAGAAGGTAGCTCGATTGCGGCACCACAAGGGGAGCAAGTGATGTGAACTTGAAGGATTTGGAATCCACGTCTCCCGCTAACCAAGCGACCACGTCAGCCTCGGTGTTTTGAACGTCCAAAATGAGTTTCGTCATGAGTGGCATGACTGCTGCGAGTGGAACGTCATAGAAGTTTGCGGCTTCCCACAAAACTTCAACGCCATTCTCCATTTCGTTGGCAAAGATGAACGTACGATCGATTTGATTCTTGAGGGACGCAGGCAAACTGCGCGTTTGACCTTCAACATCTTGGAAGGTGATGCGCTTCAATGATTCGCGAAAAGCCTCGAGGCGATTTTTCAATTCCCTTGCGGACCATTCGTCCTCTTTTGGAGCGCTCGGTTCAGAGCCTACTAGGAATGTTGTGAGTGCTTGGTACTCATCTTTTTTATCGATGAGCGCGAGGTTCAAGGTAGTATCTTGTCCATTGGCATCTTTGCCGATGTATGCACTGAATCCGAGAGGTTCTTGCTCTTCATAGTCTCCGCCTGAATAGCTCATGGATCGTGCTTTGAGTTCATTGATGTATGAGATCAACGACTCAGCAGATTTTTGAATCTTGAGCGCTTCGGCAAGAAAGGGCGCAGTTTTTTCAGGATTGGAAGAATTCTGCATCGCCGAAATAGCGCTGTTATTCTTCGTATTCAATGTCACTTGCGTTTTGCGCAAGCTGTTCTCCACTTTGACGAAGCCATTCAGGACTTCTTTGGAGATGTTCAAGGCAAGCAAAGCCGTCAGGACGAGGTACATCATCCCGATCATCTTCTGCCTAGGTGTTTCTTTTCCTCCAGCCATGGGTGTGCTGTTTACGTGTTAATGAAAGTTCAACCGCGATTAACCGCGGTTGCCCATGGCGTTAAGCATGTTGCTGTAAACCGTATTCAATGAAGCCAGGTTTTGAGCGAGCTCAGCGATGTTGCTCTTGTAGAGCTTGGTGTCCTCCACGGAGTCATTCAAGTTTTGGACCAATTCACCCATGCCTGCGTACAAAGCTTTGTTTTGCTCGAGTTGAGCCAACTGGGACTCGTACATGTTATTCAAGGCACTGAGGTTGGTTGTCATGGTCTCCATGTGCTGACCTACCGTGTGACCAGCGTCGGCTGCGCCTACTAAACCGGTGAGGCTCTCTGAGACCTGTGCGTATGTATCGGACAAACCGCTCACTTGACCCGTTGCCTTTTGCAGGGCCTCGCTGTAATCTGTTGTCGCTGCAGAGGCTTGTGCGACGTCTCCCATTTTCGTTGCTTGTTCGCCCAAGTTGCGCATGCCATCTCCAAGCCGCTCGAGCAAAGCAGAATCGATGTTTGCGTCTTTCAGCATATCATCCAACTGGTCCGTGAGTTTGCCTTTCTTGGGGTCAGGACCCTGACCGCCAGAGCTTAATTCTGGGTAAACCAATGTCCAATCTGGCTCCTCATGAACTTTTTCGAAAGCGGAGAAGGCGAAAATCACGGCTTCCGTTCCCAATCCAGCGATCAACATGAGTGATGCTCCTTCCCAGTGTTGGATTTTAAACAACGCACCGACAATTACAATGGCGGCACCGAATCCGTACAACTTCGCCATGAAGTTCTTCCAGGCTTTGCTCTGCATTTTTCTATACTTTAAGTTGGTTTCAATTTCAATTCAGAGGGGCCTCCTCGGAGGCGATTTACTCAATTCCAGTCTTCAGGATCTCCGGCTTTGCCTCGTCCTAAGTAGGACATGACGGACCTGAATCCAATGTATGACTTGGGCGTGTCGCGGTACTCATAAGAACGCGAACCCGTCTCACAATAGTATCCAATGTCCTTCCAAGATCCGCCACGAATGACTTTGCGATGCAAGGATGGCGGGTCATCAACTGTAGCGTTGTACGTGTACTCTGGACTTAGGTCGTGAGAGAATTCATATACCGTCTCGTCAAATGCTGTATTCGTCCATTCCGCAACATTTCCAGCCATCTGATACAACCCATAATCGTTGGGCATGAAGGTCTGAACAGGAACCGTAAACGCCGCTCCATCTTCGACGTAGTCTCCACGCATGGGCTTGTAGTTCGCCAGAGGACAACCTAAGTTGTTTCTCATGTATGGACCTCCCCATGGGTAGGGGCTCAATTCCAAACCACCACGTGCTGCGTATTCCCATTCTGCCTCTGATGGAAGGCGGAATCTCTGCACAGTAATTTCTCCATTGGACATGCGGTACTGGTTCAAGAACTGGGTTCTCCATGCGTTGAACGCCTTCGCTTGGCTCCAAGTAACTCCCACTACTGGATAGTCATCAAATGCGTTATGCCAAAAATATGCTTCGGCGTAATCCTCATGGAACCCATAGGTGAAGTCGCGCACCCACGTTAATGTGTCCGGGTAAACGTTAATGGTCTCTTCAATGACAAATTGAGACCGGTCGCTGTGCCCACGGATGCTGTGCAACTGATTGAGGCTGTTCACTTCGCTGAATTCCTCGTCTTGGCCGGAGGGGTCTGCAGCTGCCTCAAAGTTGATCCACCAGTAGCGGAAATTCAGTTTACGGGTGTCCAATTCAGCACGGTTGTAGAATTGGTCAGAACCTTGAAGGAAATACTCATCGTAGAGCAAGTCAAATACATCCTCGTCTTCCCAATCAATGGGGGTTTCCCAATTGAGAATGTACCCTTTGTCAATGAATCGATCCAATTCACGTCCTCTCTCATCTTCGGCAACAAAGTAGTCTTCGTTGTCATCTTCGGCGAGCGTGTTCAAGAAAAGTGAATCGCGAACCCAGTGCACGAATTGGCGGTACTCGTTGTTCGTGATCTCAGTCGCATCCATGTAAAAAGATGGAATGGTCACGGTCTTTGAACGAGTGGTTAGAGCAAAAGGAACGTCTTGGTCACTCGGGCCCATGGTGTATGAGCCGAGGTGGATGTAGTTCATGCCAAACGGGTTGACTTGACTGAATTCCTGGCGCGGGTATACGCCGACCAATTCCCCTTGAGGGCCCATGTAGCATCCCGCGAATAAAGCAGCGGATGCTAGGATGAAAAGGATATGTTTCATGACTTGCGGGGTTTCAACAGATTGTTACGATGTATAACTCCAAAAGGTTTTGTTTTCGTCTGTGATTAGAGGAAACGAGGATTGGAGTGACGTTGCGTCATCGGAATCTGTAGGAACTTAAAGCAGTAGCTGAGGAAGACTTCGTGAGAACCATTTGAATAGTTCTGAAGGTCTGAAGTTGTGATGTCGTAAGAATATCCCAAACGGAATACTTGAGTGGATTCGCTTGTGCGGTCCTTGTTGTCAATGCGGTATTGGAAGCCAGCGACTGGAGCAAACGCATCACCAGGCCTCCAGGACACTCCGGCCCATGCCATTTGATTCCATAGAATGTTGACATTGACGTCAGCAATGGAGGCGTTCAAATCGGATTTAGCTAAGAGGTTGGTTCTTAAAACCAAGTAGTCGCTGTCAATGGCATAGTCATATCCGCCCATAAAGTACAGGTGACGCTTAGGTTGGATGCTCAATGCGCCCAACTCCGTTTGAGCAACGTGGGTAGCTGAAACGCCAGCGTAGAAGCTGCCTGGCTTTTGAATATAAAGACCGAGGTCCACATCATAAGCACTCGCAGAAGACTGCTGGTTGGGGATGGCAGGGTCATCTTGCCAAGGGTCAATGGACACCCAATTGTTTCCAATCGTTTTGTTGAACATGGTTACAGCCAAACCAGCGCTAACAGTAGCTCCATTGCTAAGCGTTGGCAGGTGATAGGCATAGCCCGCCTTGAGCATGTTGTTCGTTTCCTGGCCCAGCGCATCATTGTACACAGAAATCATGACCCCACCGTGAATGGGTTCAATGAAGGTGTTCGCATTCAATAAAGATGTGTTGGGGTCAGCTCCTAGGTCTTGCCACTGGTTCCTGTAGGTTCCTGAAATGCAAGTCAACTCACTGTGGCCTGCAGCGGCGGGGTTGAATCCGACAGGATCCATGAACCATTGGGTGTACTGCGGGTCCTGTTGAGCCGATGAAAAAGCGGCAAAGCCCATGGCACAGAAGAACAAAAAGGAGATGCGAATCATGCTAACGTTTTGTTTTTCAACACTTAACCTCAAGATAGGGTATCTAGAAGGTCTGCTA
>DAISXU010000039.1:0-16449 GCA_036825655.1 Flavobacteriales bacterium
CATGGCACCGAGCCAGTCGTGTTGTTTGGATGCGCGATGAATGCGAGCTCTCCACTTGGAGGCGAACTCTGTTTTGTTCGACATCAATGTTTGAGCATGGTTTTTCAGAAACGTCTTCTTCGACGAATCGTTGCTCTTCGGCAATTCCTTGATGACACCGGTTCGAACGCCAAGAAATTGGCACACCCCGTCCATCGTTGTGGCTGAATTCAAAATCAAGTCCTCAAATCGCAGCACGTGGATTTGATCGGCGCGAAAATGATCCAAATAAGAATTCAATTGAAATCCGTACGACGATGTCATCAACCAATGCTCCCAAAGCATGGCGTTTTCTGCTCTCTCTCTTCCAAAGTCAAGGATTCCCCTTCCGCACTGATCTTCACTGAAGTGTTCTTGAAAATGAGAAATCATCCGAGCAATGGGATCCCGAACGATGTAAATCAACTTCACATCGGGAAACTGCTGCTTCAGCCGAGCAGGCGTGGCTGCAATGCGAGGCACATGGGTCTTCGTATACTGCTGAGGAACTGATCCGCTCACCTGCTTTTCGGTAGCAAACGTACTGAGGTACTGCTGGTACTCAGCTTCTGTGCGATTTGAACGGTCGAAGAAGTGCGTTTCCTTCTCTGCAGTGATGTGAATGTCTGGATGAATGGCCAACGCATCTGCCATGGAAGTCGTTCCAGCCTTCATCGCACCAATTATCAGAAAGTCTGGCTTCCTAAATTCCCTCATGTTCAAGTCGTTCATCGTAATCGTTTACAAATTTATTACGGCAAACACAGCACGGGAGTTTCGTTCACATGATTTGTAAACACTTCATCGTGTCAATCGCGCGAAACTCAACCTCGGATTGGAAAAGGCGAGCAGGAGCTACCTGACAAACCCTTCGTCGGATCAACTTGGAGAATCCGATATGAAATCTCATCCCTCTGTCACCCCATTATTGCCTATTTTTAGGCCCCGCGAAGAGCATACCTTTTGAAGAACTCCATTGTTTCCATATTCCGTCGCGTATATCGACTCCTAAACCCAACAGAACGCAAACGAACAGGCCTGTTGCTCATAGGAATACTCGTCAACAGTGTTGTTGAGATCCTTGGCTTGGCCGTAATCATTCCTTTCATAGGATTGGTGATTCAACCGGATTCCATTTCCACTAACCCAGTTCTAGCCAAAACCTATGAACTGAGTGCCAACATTGGAATCGACACCCCGAATGAATTTTTAATGGGTCTTGGTGTCTTCTTGATCTTTGCGTTCATCTTCAAGGCGACGTTTGCGTTGATTCTAAATTTCATTCAAACTCGGTTTTCATTTTCCGTTGCTCATCGATTTTCTGGACAAATGTGGACCCATCATTTTTCCAAAAGTTTTGAGCGAATGAGGTCGGCTCGATCTGGCAAGATTCTCGCCGAAATCAATCAATGGCCCCTTCAATTTGCCAACACATTCATGGTGGGTGGCATGTTGATTCTGAATGAGTCCATCATCATATGCATCATCTCGTATGGGCTGCTCATTTACAACCCGCTCGTTTTTGTCAGCATATCATCCATCCTTGCCATTGGAGCATTGATCATTCAATTCACAACCAAGAAAAGACTTCGTGCCTACAGCAAAACAATGAAAGCCATTGAGCCTAGGACGAATACATTGATCAGTGACGCAGTGCGAGGATTTCTGGAGGTCATTACATTCCAAGCCTCCGATTCCGTGCGAGATGCCTACTTGAAAGATCGCCGCACCATTTTTCGAATAGCCAGCAATACGACGGTGATACAAAGCAGTCCGTCAAAACTGTATGAAGTCTTGGCCGTGATTGCTGTCAGCGGATCCATCATCATCGCATTATCACAAGGAATGCGCGATGACGGTTTATTTGAACTTCTCTCTTTGATGGCCATCAGCGCCTACCGAATCATGCCTTCCATGAGCCGACTGAATGGCGCAATCATTTCAATGCGCGGAAATCAGCACCTGCTCGATACCATGGAGGATGGAAAATCGACAACCGATGATTTGGCTCAATTCATGGGTGCGTTGGAGCATCCTTTTTGCAGCGAAGTTGACATTGACTTAAAGGACCTCACACTCGGATACGAGTCCCTGCCCGAACCCATTCTGACGCACCTCCATTGCCAATTTAAAGCTAGGAAATTGCATGCCATTGTTGGCACATCCGGCTCTGGCAAAAGTACCCTCATCAGCACAGTGCTCGGGTTACATCATCCCCAGGAAGGTCGGATTGATTTGACCTTCCACCATGACAAAAAACAAGAAGAGCGTTCCTTGGGGGTTGATCTGGACATGAAAGATTGGATTTACCACGTCGGATACTTGAGTCAACAGCCATTTTTATTCCACGGCACAGTTCGAGAAAACCTCACGCTCCGTGTACCTGAAGTTTCGCTCAACGAATCCTTGGTTCTTGAGCTGGTGGAGCGGCTCAACTTGCAAGATTGCCTGGGCCCCAAACCACTTGAATTCCAATTGCAAGAAGGAGGGAACAACCTCAGTGGAGGACAACAACAGCGCCTGGCGTTGCTCCGAGCGCTTCAAGTGCAACGGCCCGTTCTCATTCTCGATGAAGCCACCAGCGCGTTGGACCAAGAGCTTCGGATGGTCGTGTTCGATTTATTGCGCGAGCGAGCAGCCAGCGGTTGCAACGTCATCCTTGTGACACATGATATGGAACTCGCAAGTCGATGCGATGACGTGTTGGATTTGAGCGCTGAACAGACAAAAAACTGACCCATGAAGGAGATCATCCTCGGATTGAATGCCTTTCACGCAGATTCATCTGCTGCCATATTCATCAATGGTGAGTTGCTCGTAGCCACCGAAGAAGAGCGCTTCAGGAGAATCAAACACTGGGCAGGATTCCCATCCGAAGCCATCAGGTTTTGCTTGAATGAGGCAGGCTGCACCTTGGGTGATTTGACCGCCATTACCATCGGGCGAGACCCCAACGCCAAGCGCGCAAACAAAATCGCATTCGTCTTAAAACACCCCGCCATTGCCCGGGCACTTTGGAGCCAGCGTTCAGCCAACAAAGATGACATCGGGCTCCTGCACGAACAATTTCTCCAAGTAGACCCCCATTGCGATGTGCTCGAAATCAAGAATAAGATCAAGTTCATCGAGCACCACCGGAGTCATTTGGGAAGTGCCTTTTATCCATCCCCTTTTGAAGAAGCTGCAGTGCTCAGCATAGACGGGTCCGGTGATTTCACCACCACCATGCTCGGGCGTGGAAAAGGAACCCAAATCGAAGTTCTGGAAAGCGTTGATTTCCCCGGGTCAGTCGGATTGTTTTATACCGCATTCACTCAATACCTTGGCTTTCCGCACTACGGAGATGAGTACAAAGTGATGGGACTTGCTCCTTACGGAAATCCTCAATACGTTGAGAAAGTCGCCCAAGTTCTTCCCATTCAACCAGGTGGATTGTACCAGTGGAATAAGCGGTTCTTCAACCTCAAAAACGGAGTGGTCTCTTACCCCGAAAACCTGCCTACGGTTGCGCCAATATTCAGCAAAGCGTTTGAAGAGTTGTTTGGGCCCGCGCGAAAAAAGGGGGAAGAGTTGACGGCGTATCACATGGACCTCGCTGCCTCGGTACAACGGCATACGGAACACATCATTTTTCATGTGCTTACCCGGCTCCATGAGCTAACTGGATTGGAACGAGTTTGCATTGCTGGAGGGGTAGCCCAAAACAGCGTCGCCAATGGGAAAATAACCCGAAACACGCCCTTCAAAGAAGTGTACATTCCTTCAGCAGGCCATGACGCAGGCATTTCCATGGGATCTGCACAATACTACATCCACCAAGAGCTTCAACGGCCCCGCACAGCGCCTATCTACAGCGCCTACACAGGGAGTCAATTCGATGACGACTCCATCGAATCTTACCTCAAAGGACAGGGCGTCGAATTCGAGCGCATCTCCAGCGACGAAGCCCTGTATGACCGCGTTTCAGACGCCTTGATTGGTGGCGCAGTGGTTGGGTGGTTCAGTGGACGAGCAGAATTCGGCCCTCGCGCATTGGGAGCGAGGAGCATATTGGTCGACCCCCGCAGAGCGGACGCCAAAGACTTGCTCAATGCAAAAATCAAGCGCAGAGAGAGCTTTAGGCCTTTCGCTCCTTCCATTCTGGAAGAACATGTGAAAGATTGGTTTGAAGTCGACGAATTGGTGCCTTTCATGGAGAAGGTTTTCCCCATTAAGCAGGAAAAGCACCAGGAAATACCCGCAGTCACTCACGTCGATGGAAGCGGTCGATTGCAATCGGTGATGAAGTCGGTTGCTCCTCGATACCATGGCTTAATCAGTCAATTCCATGCAAAAACTGGCGTTCCGATTTTGTTGAACACCAGCTTCAATGAAAACGAGCCCATTGTCAATGAGCCCAAGCACGCCTTAGACTGCTACCTCCGCACAAGCATGGACCTGCTGGTCCTTGGAAACCTCATCGTACAAAGATGACCCGATTCGATTCATGACCATGGAGAACGTCCCTTTGGTCAGCATCATCATCCCCTGCTACAACGCCGAAGCGTTCGTTCTGGAGACCTTGCGGTCGTGTTTAAATCAAACCTATGGAAACCTCGAGGTCATCGCGGTGGATGACCATTCAACGGACCGAACTGCCCAACTGGTCTCCACTTTTTTTGAAGAGCACCCAATTGGTCAGCTGGTGAGCAACCCCCAAAAAGGAGCGCAGCACGCACGGAATTTTGGCATGGAATTAGCCCGTGGAGAATTCTTGAAATTCCTCGATGCAGACGACTTGATTTCTCGGGACTTGGTTGCAAAACAAGTGGCTTGCATTCACCCATATGCCGGCGCACTGGTCAAGTGCTCGTGGGAGCATTTTCGGGAATTTCCAGGCGACGTTCCCGGTAAGCCTCAACCTTGCGACCGGAGCTTTGACGCTCCTGATTTATTCCTCACGGAATTGTGGGCTGGCAACATGTACATGCCGCATTGTTGGTTGATTCCTCGGCCCTTGCTGCAGCGTTGGGATCCAGCCTTGACCCAAAATCAAGACGGCGAATATTTTGCGCGCTTGGTGGCTTCATCCCAGCAAATTCTGCATTCGAATGGAACCGCTTTTTACCGACAACCCGCTGGGACGAACACCAGCCAAAGGACAGGCATCGAACACCTGAAATCTCAGTTCTTGGCCCTTCAAACTTATCGCTCCATTTGTGAGCAATTCGGATCGCCGGCTTCCCTTGTTTCAGCCTACCACCACGAGGTGTTCAACGTGGCATATCGCGCCGCAATTCAACCCTCAGAACGCGAACTTCTTCCAGAAGCGTTGTCATTTTTCGAACCCGGGCAAGCCCTTCTCTTGGCTAAGCAGGGCACAGCGATGAAAGTGCTCATCACCGCCTTTGGGGTGAAAACCGCTCTACGAATCAGGTCCCTTTTCTGAAGAGGCTCCTTTCGGAGGTGGACTTCGCCGTGGATTCATCCTTATCTTCGGAGGGCAGTTATTTGCCGCTCAAATGAGTCATCGGGTTCTATACATCCAATACAACAATCCTGGGGCATACCCCCCCATCATCCACAGTTCGAACCTGTTTCACGAAAAGAAATGGAGGGTGAGTTTTGTTGGTGTTGCAGATCCCTCTACTGCCGCACTTCGGTTGCCTGAAAGCACCGAAGCAGGATGCAAGCTGGTACGAACCGATTCAGGACTCTCAAGGTTTTTCCAATTCCATTGGGCCTCGATCATGGCGATGTTGAAGTTTCGACCTGACGTTCTTTACGTTTCCGATCGACCAGCTTCTCTGGCCGGGTGGATGTGTTCCCTCTTCACCTCCAAGCACGTCATCTACCACGAGCATGATTACGCAGCCTCCACAAACTCCATGAAGTCGCGCCTGTTGAATTGGTCGAGGCACCTGCTGATGAACCGAGCCCAACAAATCATCATTCCGAGCGCTGACCGAAGCGCAGCCACTGTTACCTCCAAGGCACATCAGGCAAAAATCAAAATCGTCATGAATTGCCCTTCGACGAGGGAATTAGGCAAAGTCCGTAAGCTTACTGCGCCTTCTAAGGACAACATTAAATTGTATTACCACGGCAGCATCGTGCCCAATCGGATTCCCTTGCACGCCTTGCTTGCTTTAAATGGACTGGAAATGCACCTGGCCGGCTACATGACCGAGGGAACCTCTACCGAATTGCGGGAGCTGCTCAAGCGACCACAAGGGCCGCTGACTTACCATGGAGCCTTGGCTTCAAGGAATGACTTAGCAGAACTCATGGTTCATATGGATGTGGGCCTTTCTTTCATGCCCTTGGTCCCAAGGGACTTGAACGAGAAACACATGGCTGGTGCTTCCAACAAGACATTTGATTACCTCGCGCACGGTTTGGGCGTGCTCTGCACAGACACCAAGGAATGGAGAGATTTGTTTGGTCACATCCCTTCTGTGGCATTTTGTGATCCCATGAATCACCAGAGCATCGAAAAGGCCCTTAGGCAGTTGACGGATTGCGACTCGTCTCAATGGAGCGTTGGAGAGCAGTGGATTCATCACACATGGAATTACGAGCGGCAATTTCAACCGGTGCTCGATGCCATTGATGTGCAATTCGATCGCCACCTTTCATGACTTTTGATTGGGGCATAGGGACCTGGGAAGGACTCAGCTGGATGGTTACAGGCATCGCTGTGTTCATGTTCATAATGAAGTTGCACAAACCAGCAGCTGCATTCAGTTGGTTTATCCTCTCCGTCGTTTTCTTTCAAATGTGCTTGGGCCCAGCCCTTTACTACGCGCACTTCAACGAGTCGGCACTGGCCCAAATCTGGAAAATAGAGATGCAAGTAGATGTGAACACCTACTTTTCGTTTGTTTTTCCAGGGGCAATCGCTTTTGCCGCTGCATTGATGCTCGCTCAACGGAATTCCAGGCCCATCCCTTTCGACCTCAAATCCACCGTCATGCGTCAGCGAGCAGCCGCGTGGTTCTTGATTGCTTTGGGTGGGATGAGTTCGATGCTGATTAATTTCACAACTGAACTTCCGAGTGGCTTAGGATTCCTTGTTACACTCATGCACCAGCTGCTCCCTTGCGGCCTGATCTACTTGCACGTCGTTGTCCTCAAGAAACGGTCCCTTAGCGGTCCTTTGAGCCGAAGAAACCTGATCTCATGGCCGATTTTGATATTCGCGGCTTGGTTGCTTTTGTTGGCCATTCGGACCGGGATGTTTGGCGCCATCATTTTCTGGGGATTGGTGGCCGTGGCTCATACGTTTGAAATTCGATCGGTTGGGATTTTGAAGCGGTTTGTTTTGTTTGGCATTGCAGGATTGTTGGTCATGTCAATCCAATTAGCGAAGACCAATTACCGGGCAGAGGCTTGGGGCGCAGGCAATGCCGGCGTAAGCAGCTTCATCACAAGCCTCGAGACGGGTTGGGCTTCTTTTTCCGATGAAACCGAATCGGATGCCATTTGGTTTGGTCTACTTACCCGAGCAAACCAAGGGTGGATCATGAGCCACGTAATGAATACCTGCGATTCAGAGCGCATCGAAGAAGGTTGGGAACGGATTGGCACAACCCTCGCCGCCTCAGTCATTCCACGCGCTATTTGGCCGGACAAACCCGAGGCCGGAGGCAAAGAGAACATCCAACGCTACACCGCAATCAAATTGCAAGCCAAAACCAGCATGAACATTTCCTATTTCGGAGATTTTTATGTCGCATTTGGGACCTTCGGTGGAATCTTGGGGCTGGCTGTGTTTGGGTATGCCATGGGCATGTTACTGAATTGGCTCATGCGCATCAGGCACAAACAACCGTTGTTTTTCATCGCCTATCCCATCGTCATCATAGGCCTCCTTCAGGTTGAAACGGATTTGACGATGCTTGCGAATCACGCGCTGAAGTCCATCGCCTTCTTGATTATCTTGGAGCTAACGGCTCCAAGGCCCACCGCTGGATTGCAGAGAACATCATGAACCTAAAATCGAACGATGCTACCCACCTGATCGTGATCGGATCTACCCTGCCTTCCAGCATGGAGATTCCGCTCATGCAGGGATTCCGTGAACATCCCGATATCCAAGAAGTGACATGCATTGACACCAATGCCGTACACGAAAGCATTTCATTTTTCGATCGGATCGAACGGCGAATGAACCCCAATTCCAACCGTCGAATCAAGGCCTACAACAAGCAGCTGTTGCAAGCATTGGAATCGCTGCCTTCTGGCACTCCCCTGCTGGTTTTCAAGGGAATGGAAGTGCTGCCATCGACGTTGGTTGAGGCGAAAAAACGGGGTTGCATCCTAGTGAATTTCAATCCAGATCATCCTTACATTTTTTCGGGCAGGGGATCAGGCAACCGCAACGTAACAGAGGGCATTCCCTTGTATGATTTGTACTTGACCTATTCACACGACGCGAAAACCAAGCTGATGGCCAATGGGGTTCGAAGTGAAGTGGTTCCATTTGGTTTCGAAAATTCAGAGTGGATGGACGATTGGGTAACCGCGGAGGAGGAAATCCTAGCCACCTGTTTTGTTGGAAATCCCGATCGAGATCGCATTGATTTTTTGAAGGCAGTGGCTCAACACGTGCCTTTGCACGTGTACGGATTGGGTTGGGACCAAACCGGCCTGCCGAAGGAGGTCGTCATTCACTCCGCTGTGCGAGGGGATGACTTTTTCAAGACCCTTCGTGCCTACCGAGTTCAATGGAACCTCATGCGTCCACACAACCCCGAAAGCCACAACATGCGGTCTTTTGATGTGCCTGGTTGCGGAGGAATTGGGCTCATGCCCCGCAACATGGACCACCAGAATTTCCTCCAAGAGGGCGCTGAAGTCTATTTATACGCCGACCTCAATGAGGCCGTTATCGAAGCGAATAAGTTGCTCGCACTGGATTATGAAACAGCCCTTTCCGTGCGAAAAGCAGCTCGGAATCGCCTGCTAACAAACAAGGCTACCTACAAAGACAGGGCGAATCAGATGGTTGAACACATTCAATCACTGATCGGATGAAGGTGATCTGGCTTCACCGGAGTCCTCGAATGCATGGAAATTTCAGCATCGAACGCTGCTTCGCTGAAATGAGGTCTGGTTTTGAATCCCTTGAAGAACCCTGTGAAATCGAGGAAATTCAAGTACCGCACCCCACAAGCGGTTGGCTTTCCATGGTGCGGAACGTACTGTTCTGTTTGCGGTTGCGCGCCGACTTGGCGCACGTTTCTGGGGACATCCATTACGTAATGCCTTTCATTCGCGCCCGCCGCAAAGTATTGACCATACACGACTTAGGCATGCTCACCGAAAGCAACGCAGCGCCATGGAAACGGTTCGCGCTTCGGGTTGCTTGGTTCACCATCCCCTTGCGATTTTGCCATGCCGTTGCCTGTGTTTCTCCATTCACCCTGGATCGATTGAATCAGTTGTTTCCCAATTCGAAAGGCCAAATAAGGCTGGTTATCCCAACGGCCATACCGCAACCCCTGAAGCCGGTAGAAGCAACCCCTCGAGTTCCTTCAGAGCCCTTCCGGGTTTTGCAAATTGGAACACAACCCAACAAAAACGCAGCCCGGATTTGGAGAGCGCTTCATGGGCTTCCAGCAAAACTATTTATCGTAGGGCAACCCACCGATGAACTGAAGCGACTGGAAGAGCAATGCCCTCTCGAACATGAATTCCATATCAGCATCAGCGATGCCGAATTGGAAGGGCTTTATTCGGCAAGTGATTTGGTGGCATTCGCATCGACCCACGAAGGTTTTGGCATGCCATTGATCGAAGCACAGCTCCATGGTGTTCCTTGCATCACAAGCCACCTGGAACCCATGAAATCCAATGCGGGTGATGGCGCACTGCTCGTCGACCCTTCCTCTGACGAGCAAATCCGGGCGGGGATCATCCGGCTCATGAATGAGCCACAACTTCGGCAAGAATTGGTGATAAAAGGTCGGGAAAACGCCCAGCGATTTACCGGAAGAAGGGTCGCGGAAGATTACCAGAATCTGTACAACGCTCTGATCGAACGACCGGATTAAACCAATTTCAACAGCTCATCCCCCCAGCGGCGGGGCGAATGCTTCACGCCGAGCTTCCTACTTTCCTCGCCCATGGCGCGGCGCTCCTGATCAGGCAGTTCCATGAAGGTGCGCATTTGGCTCATCCAATTGACTTGATTCAAGAGGAAACCATTGACTCCATGGTTTAAGAATACCGATGCGGAACCCACAGCTTCACTAGCCAGCAGGGGCAACCCTGCAATGGCCATTTCGTGCAACACCACGCCCCAAGGCTCCTTCCGACTTGGCATCACAAAACAATCGGCTAGAGCGATGTGCTCGGCCATTTCGTGGGGCTGGATGAATCCATGGTGAATGATGCGCGGATGAAGTTGCCGCTGCTCCCACAGGTCTCCTGTTCCGATGCAGTGCAATTCCCAATCGGGATGGTCATGAGCAAGTTCCATGAAAGCCTGCCAAAGTTCCAGCACCCCTTTGAAGTCTAAATACCGCCCGACATAGAGCATCCGTTTCATGGGTTCGACTGGATTGCGCCCCTTGCGCATCTGAAAAGCACGTTCAAATGGGCGCGGATCTGCACAATAATACCCTTCCAAAATGTGCGCGTGATTGAATCCCAGACGCCGGGCAAAGTCACGCTGTGGCTTGCCTGGGACCCAGGCGTGGTTGAACATCCTGCGCACATGCCAGGGTGAAAGCAAAGAAGCAACCCGCTGTTTCAAACTCCCCGTCCACCAATTGTCGATGCAAACCACCACCGGAATGCGGTCCTTCCAGGATTTGGCAATGGAACAATAAGCCGAATCCATCCACCCTGCAACAACCAAAAGGGTCGGGTCAAATTCCAAAACGTAATCGACAAGGGACTTTCCAGGCAACGTCGATTTGTCCACGCGGGCGACGTTGGGATGGTCATCAAACTGAAAAGGCGCCTCTGGATTGATGGGCCAATGAACCACACCCACCGCCTCTACCTCTGCTCGGATGGCCAACTCTTGCACACAGTTCATGAAATAGCCTGCGAGCTCTCTGTAAAGAGAGAACACCCTCTGATTGCCCATGATTCACTTCTTCGTTATCGCGCACTGCTTTGATGGAGCGATGTGAAGATAAGGCGCGCTAAGCGGAATCCTTTTTGTCATGCTGTCGTTCTCCTGGAGAAGGAGTCCATTGATTCTGAAAAAGAAAACTGAATCAAGTGGCCCTTTTTTAACTATTTTGAGGCAACCAAATCCGCTTCCGATGTTCAATCTTTTTTGCCCCGCTTGGTCTGCATTTGCCCCTGTTTTCCTCTGCTTTGCATTGTTACAGAGTGATGTTGCGTTCAGCCAAACGTATTCGCTGACCGTCGAAACGCATGCTGAAGAAGCCATAGAGGGCATGACTACGTACCGCTTGTACGTGGACATGAGCAATCCAACCGACTTCATGAGCTCCGTCTACGGGAATGATGAGGAGCCCCTTCATGTTCATACCACAACCTCGTTTTTCAACAGTCCTTATACACTCGGTTCTACAGCTGACGGAGTGAATTTGGCATTTGAAGCCTTGTATCCAGAGATTGCGTTTGATAGCTGGGTGACCATCGGAATAGATCAGAGTACTCCGCCGCCATACGTGAACGTCAGCACAATCGAGTCCGACGCATCGCCTTGGATCGGAAATTTCAATGCCGCTGGCAGTACCTCAGGCGAGAACGTGACGATTGATGACCCCGTGGGTGGCGGCTGGTACGTTGTCAACGGCACGCCTAACGGGCTACCAGATGCTGAAACGCAAAGGACGTTAATTGCTCAACTTACCACCGATGGTGTCATCTCAGGAACCATCAATGCCCAAATATTCCCATTCGGCGTTGGAAGCGATCAGCTGCAACTCACGTTCACATTCAACGGTGTTGGAACTTATGCGCCGGTTTCAAGTGAAGACGTCGTAGGATGCATGACCCAAGGGGCTTGCAATTTCAATCCGGAAGCGAACGTCGAAGGCCCGTGTGACTTCCTGAGCTGCCTCGGCTGCACAGATGAGACCGCCTGCAACTATGATCCTGATGCATTGTACAACAGCGGGACTTGCGATTACACCTCTTGCGAAACTCCGGGCTGCACAAACCCCACAGCATGCAATTACAACCCGGAAGCAACCGTGAATGATGCCTCTTGTGATTTTGAATCTTGTCTGGGGTGCACTGATCCAGAGGCTGACAATTATGATCCCGAAGCAACGCAAGACAATGGTCAATGCGATTACCTGGGATGCACGACACCCGCGGCTTGCAATTACGATCCCGAAGCGACCAATACGGATGGATCGTGTGAGTTCGAGTCCTGTTCAGGATGTACGATTCCTTCGGCCTGCAACTACAATGCAGATGCCACGATCCCGCAGAACACGACCTGTACTTATCCCGATCCATACTTCGATTGCGATGGCAATTGTTTAAATGACAGCGATTCGGATGGCATTTGTGACGAACTGGAAATCAGCGGTTGCACCGATGTGAATGCACCAGAATACGACCCCTCCGCTACGGACGATGACGGCTCTTGCAATTCTTATGCTGGGTGCACCATCCCTGCAGCCTGCAACTATGACCCTGCCGCTACGAGCAACGATGGGAGCTGCGAATTCTCTTCATGTGCCGGATGCACGGACTCCAACGCTTGCAACTTTGACGCAAGCTACACCCTGACCAACAATACCGAATGCACCTATCCTGAAGAGGAATACGATTGCTCGGGTGCTTGCCTCAATGATGAAGATGGAGACGGGGTCTGCGATGGGTTTGAGGTGTTTGGATGCACCTCCAACAACGCTTGCAATTTCGATGCCCTTGCTACAGAAGATGATGGTTCATGTGAGTACTGCTCGTGCTTGAACGCATCTGGATCATTGCCCACTCCATATACCATGACCGTCGAGTCGCATGTTGTGCATTCAGAAGGTGATTTGGCAGGCATGACAACCTATCGGTTCTACATCGACATGGTCAATGAAACTGACTTCTTAAGTTCCTTGTTTGGGAATGAGGATGTTCCACTCGAACTCACAACGGAATTGCCATTTTACAACAACGGATTTACATCTGGATCAACTGCAGACGGCGTAAATCCAGCGTTCTTTTCTGTCATTCCAGAAATGGAATACGATAGCTGGGTGACTATCGGAATCGACCACTCCCCCACCCCACCCTATGTCAATGTCAGCACCATTGAGAGCGAGACCGCACCTTGGGTGGGTGCATTCAACAGTGCTTCCGCCTTATCCGGAACCAGCGTGATCATAGACGACATCGTCGGAGGTGGGTGGTATGTAGTCAATGGAACTCCTAATGGATTACCTGACGCGACTAATTTGAGGACGTTGTTTCTCCAAGTAACATCTGCTGGAGCCTTGAGCGGAATCATGAATGCCCAAGTGTTTCCGAACGGAATAGGAGCGAATCAGTTGCAACTGTCCTATGCATTCAACGGGCCAGGAACTTATTCGATTGACCCTTCTACGGGAAATCCATGGGATGACAACGCCTGTGGCTGCACGGAAGAGGGGGCAGTGAACTTTGATGTGGACGCAGCATACAACGATGGTTCATGCGATTACAGCGTCCTGGGTTGTACAGATGCCACAGCTTGCAACTACTCAAACAGTGCCAACACCGACGACGGCACCTGCGCCTACCCTGAGGCAGGACTGGACTGCGATGGTGCATGCCTCAATGATGCGGACCAAGATGGCATTTGCGATGAAAATGAAGTCAACGGTTGCACCGACACAGCGGCCTGCAATTTCGAGCAGCCCGCAACGGATGACGACGGATCCTGCACCTACCCTGAGGCAGGACTGGACTGCGATGGTGCATGCCTCAATGATGCAGACCAAGATGGCATTTGCGATGAAAATGAAGTCAACGGTTGCACCGATCCATTGGCATGCAATTACCAAGAAGAACACAATGAAGACGATGGATCCTGTGATTACTGCAGTTGCATAGATGACCTCTACCTCGAAAACTACACGCTCACGGTGGAACCTTACGTTGTTGGCGGAATTGAGGGTTTGACTACCTACCGGATTTACGTCAACATGCTAGCGGAAGATGACTTTTTGAGCTCCGTTTTTGGGAACAATAACTCTCCGTTGTTGATCTCAACCGCAAATGGATTTTACAACGATGTTTCAGCTGTCGGAGCGACTGCGGATGGAATCAATGCCATGTTCATTGGCTTGGTGCCTTCTCTTGAATTTGACAGTTGGGCAACCATTGGAATTGATTCATCCCCTACACCTCCATTCACGGCTGTAAGCACGATTGAGTCCAGCAACCAGCCTTGGCAAGGGTCGTTCATATCCAGTTCACCTCAATCTGGCATGGACGTTATCATGGATGACATCACCGGTGGAGCTTGGTACATCGTGGCTGGAACCCCCAACGGATTGCCATCAGGTCCAGAAATGAGGACCTTAATGATGCAGATTACTGCAAACTCGGCTCCAAGCGGTACTGTCAACCTCCAAGTATTCCCCAATAGTCAAGGCTTCAACCAACAACAGATAACTTTTGCATTCGACGGTGAAGGGACTTTCCTTCCGTCTGATGTCCATGTCAACGCTTGCGGTTGCACAGACCAAGAGGCAAGCAATTATGACGTGTCCGCGCAATACGATGACGATTCGTGTGTCTACATCATTTTTGGATGCATGGACTCAGAAGCCTGTAACTATGACCCTCAAGCTACAGATGATGATGGAACGTGCTCGTATCCCGCTGCTTACTATGATTGTTCTGGAAATTGCCTCAACGATACCGATGGAGATGGAGTTTGCGATGAATTGGAAATTCCAGGATGCATGGATGCCGCTGCTTGCAATTTCGATGAACAAGCGACGGATGACAATGCCTCATGTTTGTCTTTCGACGCGTGTGGTGTGTGCGGCGGGTCCAGCGTTCCAGGTTGTATGAATCCCAACGCTTGCAACTTCGACCCCAACGCAGGATGCTCTGACCTCTCCCTTTGTGATTGGGATTCTTGTGCGGGATGCACCGATGACTCAGCTTGTAATTTTGACCCCAATGCAGAAATAGCCGACCTCGAATCCTGCACGTATTCAAGCTCTTTGTTCACGGATTGCGACGGGGCTTGCTTGGTTGGTTTTGACGGCAATGAAAATGGCATTTGCGACCCGCTTGAATATGCCGGTTGCACAGATGATGAAGCCGTGAATTTCAATGCCATAGCGAATAGCGACGATGGAAGTTGCTTCTACAGCTTGGTGGGTTGCTTGATTCCAGGCGCTGTCAATTTTGACCCAGCAACCACGGTACAAGGGTTGCCCGTGACTGATTATTGTGAATTCCCCGCTGAACTGCCCGGGCCCGATTGGGGCTCCAACAGCACACCCTGCTCCATCCTAGGAGCTTGCAATTACGGCGAGGAAGGCCCCTGCGAATATTCCAGTTGCCTCGGTTGCACCCTAGGGAGTGCATGCAATTTCGAACCGGAGGCCCTGTACAACGATGGCTCCTGTGAATTCTCTTCATGCGTGGGTTGCACCCAAGAGATGGCATGCAATTTCGACCCTCAAGCAACAATCGCGGGGCTGTGTGACTTCAATTCCTGCATAGGTTGTACGGATGTTGATGCGGACAATTATGTCCCTGAAGCGACCCAAGACAACGGCTCTTGCTACACCACGGGTTGCACCCTCGAAGCCGCATGCAACTTCAATCCTGACGCAAACAACCCGGCCAACGGAACATGCGAATTTCCGGAGTCAGGCTACGACTGCACAGGCAACTGCATCGATGCCAATGGCAATGGCATTTGCGATTTCGAGGACGACTGCGTAGCGGGTTGCATGTCGCCCAACGCCTGTAATTTCAATGAATTAGCCACGGTGGACTCAGAGAGTTGTTTGTACTTCGATTCATGCGGAATTTGCGGTGGCGATGGGATACCAGCAGGGGCATGCGATTGCGATGGAAGCTTACCCGAGTGGGGCTATTCCTGCGAAGGAGAGTGCATGGCCGACTCCGATTCCGATGGCGTTTGCGATGTGGAAGAAGTGACCGGGTGCCAAGACCAAAGCGCCTGCAACTTCGACCCTGAAGCAACCGATGCCGGCTACTGCCATTACGCCGAGACCGGGTACTCCTGCCAAGGAGACTGCATCGATGATGCCGACCAAGATGGCATCTGCGATGCCTTCGAAGTCGAGGGATGCACCGATGCCAATGCCTGCAACTTCGATCACGACGCAACCGATGACAACGGGTTGTGCGAATACGCCAACGCCGGATACGACTGCCAAGGAGACTGCCTCTTCGATGAGGACGGCGATTTGATCTGTGACCAATGGGAAGTGACCGGGTGCCAAGACCAAAGCGCCTGCAACTTCGACCCTGAAGCAACCG
>DAISXU010000039.1:16549-20203 GCA_036825655.1 Flavobacteriales bacterium
CCAAGGAGACTGCATCGATGATGCCGACCAAGATGGCATCTGCGATGCCTTCGAACTCCAGGGATGTCAAGATTCGCAGGCGCTCAACTTTGTGCCCTACGCAACCGATGGTGGACCCTGCGTTTACGAGTCAGACTTCATCAATCCCTGCCCAATCGACTTGTCAGGCGATGGCGAAATCAACACCGCTGACTTGCTCCTGCTGCTGGCTGGAATCGGCTATTCTTGCGATGAATTCTACTTCCCTGAATGACCTTCAAGACTCATTAAACTTAGAACAGAAAGCACCCTTCCCCCTCTCGGAGAAGGGTGCTGTGTTTTGGGTTTCTTCAGAAATGACGACATTGGGCGCATGAAAAAATTACTCTGGGTAATCCTTGTGCTGTTTGTGGGCGCGCTTGGATTTTTAGGCACGCATGGATTGTTCTCGTCGGTGGCTGTGCAACAAGGTGAGCAAGGCGGATTCGTGTTGATTGGATTGGACCATGTTGGTCCCTACCATGAGATTGGAGCCCTGTTCCAAGAACTCCGTGAAGAATTTCCAGAAGGGGAGTTTGTCGGAGTTTTCCTCGATGACCCAGAAACGATACCTGAAGATTCGCTTCGCTCGTTTGCTGGAGTGAAAATGAATACTGCAGCGGAGGGGTTAGACCAAATGGCAAAACACCCAAAAATGCGGGTGCAGCGCATCGAAAAGCGACCGGCGCACTACGTGGATTGGGAGGGAAGCCGGAACATGATCAGCATCATACTCGGCACCATGAAGGCCTATCCAGCCCTCAGTGATGCATGTGAAACAACCGGATGGAGCGGAAACACCGTGGTGGCTTACGAAGCGTACAGCGAAGGAATCACAAGGTTTGTGATGCAATATTGAAGGCGCTGCGCCGTCTTATGACAAAATCCGGCCAGAAGCCTCTCCGAATCCGATGTTGGGTAATCCCTCAGCAGAAGCCAATCCGGTCAGGCGAACGGTATCGCCATCGTGAATGAACTTCCGTTCTGATCCGTCCGGCATCGTGATGGGTTGAGACCCCCTCCATGTGATTTCGAGCATTGAACCAAAGGAGCCCGTATCAGGCCCACTGATGGTTCCACTCGCTAACACATCGCCCCCGCGCATGTTGCAACCGTTGACGGTATGATGGGCAAGCTGTTGGGACATGTTCCAGTAGAGGTACTTCAAATTTGACTCACAAACCACGCGGCCCTCTCCATGATCCGGAATAAGCTCGACCTTCAAATTCACATCAAAGTGTCCCGGCTTGCTCACCTTGAGATAAGGCAACACCTCTGGGTCTTGGACCGGACCGCTGATCCGGTAGGGCTCCAAAGCGTCCAAAGTGACCACCCAAGGAGACATGGTTGAGCCGAAATTTTTCGCCAAGAAAGGACCCAGTGGCACATATTCCCATGCCTGAATGTCACGTGCAGACCAATCATTGAAAAGAACCACTCCAAAAATGTGGTCCTCTGCTTCATCCATCGAAATGGATTCCCCCATGGGTTTTCCAGGGTAGGTAATGAACGCCGTTTCAAGCTCGAAGTCCAGCAGGCGAGTGGGGCCGAATTGGGGCGGTTCCTCTGGATTGGGACGGGTCTGGCCCGATGGACGGTGGAGAGGCGTGCCGCTGACCACAATGCTGGATGCTCGACCATGGTACCCCACAGGCAAGTGCTTCCAATTGGGCAGCAAAGCATTTTCTGGATCCCGAAACATCTTCCCAACGTTTCGAGCATGGTCTTCGCTGGAATAAAAGTCAGTGTAATCCCCAATGTTCACTGGCAAGTGCAGGGCAACTTCATCCATGGAAACCAAGGCCTGCCTTACATGGTGCTCGCGATCACGCAAATCCGGCCAATCGCTGCGCAGCAACTTTTGAAGCCGGGCGCGCAATTCTCGCGTGGCTGGTTTGCCCCTCGCAATCAGCTGGTTGAGCGCTGGAGCATCCAAATCTGATACCGTGAAAGGTAAATTTTCGAGGTATCCGAGCACGTGCAACACCTTCAAGTCCAAGACCATTTCACCGATGGCCACCCCAACTCGCTTCGTACGATCGGCCGTGCTGAAGATGCCAAATGGCAAGTTTTGAATCGGAAAGCCGCTGTCTGCGGGGACTTCCACCCAGGAAGTCCATGTCAAGGGGTTGTTCGCATCCATGGGCGCAAGTTAGCAACGGAAGCTTCGACTCCACCGGCACAATGTCCACACCAGAATGCATCCCTTTATCCGGTTGCTCGAACTATCTTTGCCGACTGCATGTCAACACCGGCCATCCACGAACAAGTCCGCCAACTCTTCGAGGCCTACCTCGAAGAAAATGGTCACCGGAAAACTCCGGAGCGCTTTGCGATACTCAGCGAAGTGTACGATTTCGATGGTCACTTTGACATCGAGGCCTTGTATACCCAAATGAAAGCACGCAATTACCGCGTAAGCCGGGCTACCCTGTACAACACCATTGAGCTATTGCAGGGCTGTAATTTGGTTCGAAAACACCAGTTCACTGATAAAGTGGCGCAATTTGAGCGCAGCTATCGCGTGCAACAACACGATCACGTCATCATTGCTGATACAGGTGAGGTGCTCGAGTTCTGTGATCCGAGGATTCAGCTGATCAAGTCCACCATCGAAGAGTTGTTCGGGGTGGAAGTTTTGCATCATTCTCTTAACATCTATGCGCGGAAGCGCTCTGAAGCCGGCGAATCAGCCGATGAAACTCCGATATCGAAATGAAAGCAGATGTGCTACTCGGTCTCCAGTGGGGAGATGAAGGAAAGGGGAAAATTGTAGATGTACTCACACCGGATTACGATGTGATTGCCCGATTTCAAGGAGGACCGAATGCCGGTCACACCCTGATTTTTAATGGCACAAAACATGTGCTCCACACCATTCCCAGCGGTGTGTTTCATCCCGAAAAAGAGAACGTCGTGGGCAACGGCGTAGTCATTGACCCTGTCATTTTCAAAAAGGAAATTGACGCTTTGATTGCGCGCGGCGTCGACCCCACAGCAAACCTCTTCATCTCCAAAAAGGCCCACCTGATTTTGCCAACCCACCGCCTGTTGGACGCGGCGAGTGAACACGCAAAGGGGAAGGCGAAAATCGGGTCAACCCTGAAAGGCATTGGCCCGACTTACATGGATAAAACGGGCCGAAATGGCCTGCGTGTGGGAGATGTGTTGAGTCCTCGATTCTCGGAGCGTTATCAAGCCCTAAAGGAAAAGCACCTTGGCATGTTGGATGCGTTTGGGGAAGATTTGGTCTACCCCTTTGACCTCCATGAAGTGGAGCAAGATTGGTTGGCCTCCATAGAATTCCTGAGGGGCCTGAACCTGATCGACAGCGAACATTACTTGAATGAAGCACTTCGGAATGGCAAGCGGATTTTAGCAGAAGGGGCGCAAGGGACCATGCTTGACATTGACTTTGGCACGTATCCATTCGTGACAAGTTCGAATACGGTTACCGCGGGTGCATGCACAGGCTTAGGCATCGCCCCCAACCGAATTGGTGAAGTCATTGGAATTTTCAAAGCCTACTGCACCCGTGTAGGTTCAGGGCCGTTCCCCACCGAATTGGACAACGATATGGGCGAGTCCCTGAGGCAAGCTGGTGGAGAATTTGGGGCCACAACTGGAAGGCCTCGT
>DAISXU010000040.1:0-19294 GCA_036825655.1 Flavobacteriales bacterium
GTGATGGTGTTAAAGTAATACAAGATGATAAAAAGAGCGATGATGAGTTGTTTGGAAGGACGACCTACAACACCATTGCGGTTTTTCCCCGCGGCCAACACAAGGCAGGGGAATACGTCAACGTGGAGGTGACAGAGCGTTCTGCTGTGACACTCCGCGGAAAGGTGGTTGAAAAGCTCTAACCCCAATGGATACGCAGGCAATCAAAAGGCGTTTTGGAATCATCGGTACGGACGCGGCGCTCGATCGGGCCATTCAAGTTGCGTTTCAAGTTGCGGCCACCGAAATCTCTGTTTTGGTGCTTGGAGAAAGCGGGGTAGGGAAAGAAGTGATGCCGAGGATTGTTCATCAATTCAGTGCCCGAAAGCACGGACCCTACATCGCAGTGAATTGCGGTGCGATTCCAGAAGGCACAATTGACTCGGAATTGTTCGGGCACGAAAAGGGGGCCTTTACGGGGGCTACAGAATCGCGCAAAGGATATTTCGAAGAAGCCAATGGAGGCACCGTGTTTTTGGATGAAGTGGCGGAATTGCCACTCACCACACAAGTGAGGCTTCTGCGTGTCTTGGAAACAGGAGAGTTCATTCGCGTTGGTTCATCCAAGGTTCAAAAAACCGATGTTCGAGTGGTTGCGGCGACCAACGTAGACTTTAGGAGAGCCATCGATTCCGGGCGGTTTCGAGAAGATTTGTTCTACCGCTTAAGCCAAGTTCCCATTCACATGCCTCCGCTGCGGAATCGCCCGACAGACATTCACATGCTGTTCAGGAAGTTCACCACGGATTTTTGTGAGCAATACCGCATGCCACCTCTCCGCCTGACCCCCGATGCCGTGGAGGTCATTGAGCATTACCCTTGGCCTGGAAACGTACGTCAACTGAAGAACACGGCAGAACAGATATCGATTTTGGAAACGGAAAGGACCATCGACAGCGACACGTTGCTCATGTACCTGCCCGAGACTTCACGTTCTGCGCTTCCTGTGAAGTCCAATGCCGGGGAAGCAGAAGGGATGAATGAGCGCGAAATCCTTTATAAGGTACTTTTTGATATGCGTTCAGAGTTGGCAGATTTGAAGCAGTTGGTCATCGGTTTGGCTTCCAAATCTCATTTAACCGATGAGGATGAAGCCTTGGTGGATCGACTCGTTCGTTCTGAAGAACAGATTTCTCCGCGATTGGCTTTGCCTGAGGCGAAATCGCCATTGGTTTCTCGCACCGTGGAGACGGACCATGAATTAAGCGACATCGAAGAAGTTTTGTCCCTGCAGGATTCGGAGAAGGATTTGATTCGCAAGGCATTGGAAAAGCACCGCAATCGGAGAAAGAATGCAGCTGGTGAGTTGGGCATTTCAGAACGAACCTTGTACCGAAAAATCAAAGAATACGGATTGAAATGAAAAGCGCTCGGTGGATCTTGTTGTTCTTGGTTTTGGGTGCCTGCGGCATTTACTCCCCGTATGGCGCTTCTACGTCCGGTGCAAAGACATGCAGTGTTGCTGCATTTGACCCCGTGAATCCTTATGTCTCTGCTGCTGCTGCCTTGCAGTTGACTGAATCCCTTCGCGATCGGATTCAAAGGCAATCGACTTTGCGGTTGGTGGACGACGAAGGTGAGTTGATGTACCGCGCGGAAATAACCGGATGGGATGTTGCGCCGATCAACATACAGGGAGACGAGACGGCCGCCGCCAATCGGCTTACCATCCGCGTGGATGTCCACTATGAAAATGAACTGGAGCCAGAACTTAGTTTGGATCGCTCTTTTTCCAGGTTCGCGGATTACACCAGTGATCAAGATTTGAGTTCAGTAGAGGATGCGTTGGTGGAAGACATCGGAGATCAGCTATCTCAGGATATCTTCAATGCGACGCTTGGCAATTGGTAACCACTTAACTTTCGCCAAATGAATCCCCCGAATGCCTCCATTTCTGTTGACCGGGTGCGCGAGCTAATCGCCAATCCGCATGAAGTAGCTGGTTCCGACCTGGAAGCGTTGCGGAAATGGCGCGACCGCTTTCCATATGCTCCCGTTTTTGGTGTTTTGGTGGCCAAGGCGGCGGCAGAATTCGGTTCCGTAGACCAGCAAGCGGAGTTGTTGCGTGCTGCTGCTAACATGGCATCGAGGGAGGCCCTTTTCGAATTGCTGGTTAGGCCAAATTTGGTCCAAGAGGCGCGGGAAGTCGCTCAAGAAATAGATGAAATCCTGGAAGTGGAGGGCGAGTTGGAAGAGGATGAAAACACGCCTCCCGAGCAGATGCCCGCTGGAATGGAGCGTGAAGCGCTTCTCGTGGCGATTGAGTCCTCCATCGCCCAAGATGTCAAGGATTGGCAGTCGGAGCAAGCGTTACCCGAAATGGCCATTCAGGATGAGCCGAATGAAGGGCCTGTTTTGTCCCCATTTGCCGCCTGGCTCAGCCGCAGGGCACAGGTGACGGGATTTGGCGAGTCCAAGCCACGCCCAGAACACACGCCAACTCCGCAAGGACAATCGGCGTTGATTGATGCATTCATCGCCGCCAGTCCGCGCATTGGTAAAATGCGCGAGGTTGGTCGTGAAGTAGAGGACTTGGCTCGAGAAAGTGTGTTGGAGGATCCTTCTTTGGTCACGGAGACCATGGCGCGTGTTTATGCCAAACAGGGTCAAATTGGAAGGGCTCGGAAGGCTTACAAACTTTTGGCCTTGAAATTTCCAGCAAAAAGTACTTATTTTGCAGCCCAATTGAAGCAGCTTGGCAAATCCTTGCCGAGCAGCGATTCCTAACGACTCAAACGAACGACAATGGGTTATTTCTTGATGGTGGTCATCCTCGTGGTGTGTGTGCTGCTGGGTGCGGTTATTCTTGTCCAGAACCCTAAGGGGGGCGGATTGGCGACGGGTTTCCAGGGTGCAGGCCAGGTAGGTGGAGTGCAAAAGACGGTGGATTTCTTGGAAAAGGCCACTTGGTATTTGACGGGTACGCTCTTCGTCCTTTGCATTGTAGCGGGGATTTATTTCGGAAATTCAAACCAAGACGTCGGGATCGATGAATCCATTTTGCCAACAACGACCATCCCTGCGGGAGACGTTGTGGACGGTGGTTCCAACATCGTGGAGTAAAATCCTCGGATTGCTTTAGCTCACCCAGTGAGTTGAAATGTGCCAGCTTGTCACGAGTTGGCACATTTTTTTGTGCTCATCTGCCAAGTGTGGCATGCAATCAACGAATCGGGCGTTTGGCATAAAATTCGCCTATGCCAAACGTCCGCACGTGAATTTGTGGGCATGTAAACAAACCAACATTCATTTCATATGTCAGTATCAATCAAACCCCTTGCGGATCGAGTTCTTGTAGAACCAGCCGCAGCTGAAGAGAAGACCGCTAGCGGAATTATCATTCCAGACACAGCGAAGGAGAAGCCCCAGCGGGGAGTAGTGGTAGCCGTTGGGCCAGGCAAACCAGAAGAACCAACCACTGTAAAGGTGGGGGATCAAGTGCTTTACGGGAAGTACTCAGGTACGGAATTGGCGCATGACGGAAAGGACTACATGATCATGCGGGAGAGCGACATTCTCGCTGTATTGTAAAACGGATAACGAACAAACCACAACATCATGTCAAAAGACATTCAATTCAAGACGGATGCCCGCAATGGGCTGAAGGCAGGCGTTGACGCATTGGCGAACGCAGTGAAAGTAACCTTAGGGCCAAAGGGCCGCAACGTGGTCATTGACCGCAAATTTGGAGCGCCAACCGTGACCAAGGATGGAGTTTCTGTTGCAAAAGAAATCGAGTTGAAAGATCCCATCGAAAACATGGGAGCTCAGCTGGTGAAAGAGGTTGCTTCTAAAACAGCTGATGTGGCAGGAGATGGCACGACGACAGCAACAGTTTTGGCCCAAGCACTTGTCGCGGAAGGCCTTCGAAACGTAGCCGCCGGTGCCAATCCAATGGACCTCAAGCGTGGCATGGACAAGGCGTCTAGTGCAATCATGGAGCAGTTGCGCAGCATAAGCCGTGAGGTTGGATCAGATCACTCCAAGATTGAGCAGGTCGCGACCATCTCAGCAAACAACGACAACACCATCGGCAAACTCATTGCGGAAGCCATGAAGGTTGTTGGAACAGAAGGGGTGATCACCGTCGAGGAAGCGAAAGGAACTGAAACCGAGGTGCGCACTGTGGAAGGCATGCAGTTTGACCGCGGCTACCTGTCTCCGTACTTCGTGACCAACAGCGAGAAGATGGAGGCAGAATTGGAAAACCCTTACATCCTGATCTACGACAAGAAAATTTCGACCATGAAGGATTTGCTTCCTACGCTGGAGCAAACAGCTCAGACTGGTCGTCCACTCTTGATCATTGCCGAAGACGTTGATGGTGAAGCCTTGGCCACTTTGGTAGTCAACAAAATCCGAGGTTCCCTGAAGGTCGCTGCAGTGAAAGCCCCTGGTTTCGGCGATCGCCGCAAAGCCATGTTGCAAGACATTGCCATCTTGACGGGAGGACAGGTCATCTCTGAGGAAACGGGGTTGAAACTCGAGAATGCGACCCTGAACGATTTGGGGTCTGCAGAGAAAATCACCATCGATAAGGACAACACCACCGTGGTCAACGGAGCAGGTTCTTCTGAGTCGATTGAGGCCCGTGTCAAAGAAATCAAGGCCCAAATCGAATCTACAACTTCGGACTACGATCGCGAGAAGTTGCAAGAGCGCCTGGCCAAACTTTCAGGAGGAGTTGCCGTCTTGTACGTCGGTGCTGCAACGGAAGTGGAAATGAAGGAGAAGAAAGACCGGGTTGATGATGCGTTGCACGCGACCCGCGCAGCAGTGGAAGAAGGCATCATTCCGGGAGGAGGAACAGCTTTCATCCGCGCTGCTCGCAGCGTGGAAGGCCTTGAAGGAGCCAACGATGATGAAACGACGGGCATTCGCATTGTGTTGCGCGCTGTGGAGGAGCCTTTGCGCCAAATCGTTGCCAATGCCGGTGGCGAAGGAGCAGTGGTTGTGAATGCAGTAGCCAATGGTGAAGGAGACTTCGGGTACAATGCTCGCACAGAAGTTTATGAGAACCTTTTCGACGCCGGTGTAATTGACCCAACGAAGGTCGCACGTGTTGCACTCGAAAATGCGGTCTCGATTTCGGGCATGGTTTTGACCACAGAATGCGTGATTGCGGATGTTGAGGAAGAGTCTTCAGCAATGCCAGCTGGCCCGGGAATGGGCGGCATGGGCGGCATGATGTAATCGCGGATCAAATGATCTTTAAAACCGCGTCTGGCCTCCAGGCGCGGTTTTTCTTTGTCAAAATCCGAGCCTTGCGGTGTACTTTTGGTGGTGAAATGGGAATTCAAATTCACGAAGTAACGAAGGTGTTTGGCCGGCAAAAAGCCCTCGACCAACTCACACTCGAGGTCCCAGATGGGCAGGTGCTTGGGCTTCTAGGTCCCAATGGAGCTGGAAAATCTACCCTGATGCGTTTGATTACAGGTTACCTGCCGGCTACCAATGGGGTTGTAAAAGTCGCTGGTTTTGATGTTCAGGATGCCCCAGAAGAGACCCGGAAGCGAGTAGGGTACCTTCCTGAGCACAACCCCCTCCACTTGGAGATGTATGTGACAGAGTACTTGAACTTTGTAGCGGGCATGCACGGGGTACGTCGGCCAGCTCAGCGCGTAGACGAAGTCATTGCCGAAGTGGGACTGCAATCGGAGCGGCATAAGGAAATCGGCCAATTGTCCAAAGGTTTTCGCCAGCGGGTTGGTCTCGCTCAGGCGCTGATTCATGAGCCTGAAGTTTTGATTTTGGATGAGCCTACTTCTGGATTGGATCCGAATCAACTCGTTGAAATCAGGGCGCTCATTCGACGTATTGGAGAAAAACGAACCGTCATTTTATCCACCCACATCATGCAAGAGGTGGAGGCCATGTGCGATCGAGTGGTTCTGATTAAGAAAGGTAAAATCGTCGGAGATGGACCGACATCGTCTTTCGCCAATGAGCCAGGTGGACTCGAGCGTGCCTTCAAAACAAGGACCGGAGATTGATGGAAGGGACGGTATTTCGTTCGACAGGTTCCTGGTACGACGTGCGCACCGATGCGGGGGAGTCACACGCTTGCAAGGCCAAGGGGAAGTTGCGATTGAAGGGTGATCGGTCCACGAATCCTGTGGCGATCGGAGATCGCGTAGATTTTGAATTGGAAGAGGATGGAACGGGGGTGGTTTCCCGGGTTCATGACCGCAGGAATCGGATTGTTCGCCGTGCCGTTAATCTCGCTCGAGAATCCCATGTGGTTGCAGCAAATGTGGACCGGGCTTTTTTGGTTGCAACGGTTAGTGAACCTGCAACGAGCAGCGGTTTCATCGATCGTTTCTTGGTTGCTGCTGAGGCATTTGGTGTAGCCACCACCCTCGTCTTCAATAAAGTCGATGCCATCGAATCGGATAGCAAAGTGGAGGACCGTTTGTTGGAATTGGAAGACATTTATGAACAAGCCGGATACCGGTGCTTGCGGACTTCGGCTGTCACAGGTGAAGGAGTCGACAGGCTTCTGCAGGCATTGGAACAAGGCAACAACCTCTTTTCCGGGCATTCAGGTGTTGGAAAGAGCACGTTGATTAACAAGTTGGTTCCGGGTTTGGATTTGCGCACCTCTGAAGTGTCCAAAGTGCATAAAAAGGGGCGCCACACGACCACTTTTGCTGAGATGTTTCCGTTGCCAAACGGTGAAGGTTTCATCATGGATACGCCAGGAATCAAGGGGTTTGGGTTGGTGCATTTGGAACGTGATTCGTTGCACCATCATTTCCCTGAACTCTTCAAACTCTTGCCAACATGTCGCTTCCACAATTGCCTGCATCGCACGGAACCAGGCTGTGCAGTGAGGCAAGGGGTTGAACAAGGGATTGTCTCAGCAGAGCGTTACTACAATTACGTTGAACTCTATGAGCAATGGGAAGAATCAAACGCTTACCGCTGAATCCTGGAGGTCCAAAGGCCACGAACCCATAAGTTGGGTTTGTTGTAGCGCAAAGGCTCTCCAGTTTGAGCGTCGTAGACGCACAAGCCCATTGAACGCAAGATGCCATCGCCCGCTGCGCAATCCCATTCCATGTACGGTCCTGTCCTGCTGTGCATGTCTGCTTCGCCTGATGCCACTAAACAAAATTTGAGCGCTCCGCTGACGGGTTCGGATTGAACTTCATCGAGCCGGAAACCGGGTGGAAGCAACTCGGACAAGGTCGCGCGCTCGTTGCGGCTGGTGACCAACCGGTAAGGCAAAGTGGGGGGGGCTGGAGATAAGGGAGTCCAGAGCTTGCCTTGAAGGGTTTCCTTCCGGGCTCCATGGCCTAAAATGCCGCTGTAAATGAGCCCTCCACACGGGTCGGCTACCACTCCCAATGCCGGACCCTCTGGTCCGCACAAGGCAATGTTCACCGCAAAACCACTGCGATGCCTCACAAAGGCATCTGTTCCATCTAGGGGGTCCACCAACCAAACCCAATCCCAGTGCTGGCGTTCTTCCCATGGGGCCAATCGCCCTTCTTCACTTAAGATGGGAATGCCTGTCGAGGCGAGTGCCTTTGCAATAACGGCGTGGGATTCAAAATCTGCGTTAGAAACGGGAGAACCATCTCCTTTGCTCCGGATGTCCAAGTCATCATTTGCGGCATCCACCCAATTCAGAAGTACCAAAGAAGCGGATCGAGCGGCTTCCACGGCCGCTTCTCGCAATGCCAGGACATCTTCTTGTGTTGGTCGGTTCACTTGCGCAAGGTACCATTGTTTCTTTATCTTCGCTGCGACGCAGGGGTGCACCGGATTGTCCGGGAGCTGAGATCATACCCTTCGAACCTGACCGGGCAATGCCGGTAGGGGAGCGGAACTGCCGATTGAGGCAGGTGTCGGTGCTCAGCACCCTCGCGTCGAACCTTTTTTTGACGCAATGAAAAGTTTTCTTTTTGGAGTCCTATGCCTGTTGCTGCATGTTCAATGGTGTGTGGCTCAGGTGCCATTGTCCGTCGTGTCAGGTGCTGTACAGAATGAAACCGGAGATGCCATTCCTGGAGCGAAAGTCATTGTGCAGGATACCCGTTGGGGCGCCATTTCCGACGAGGAAGGCATGTTTAAGTTGGAAGGTGTGGCGCCGGGTTCCTATGTTATCGAGGTCAGTGCGGCAGGGTATGTTGCGAATTTGATTCCTTTTTCATTGGAAATGGGAGAAAACAGGCGCCTCAACATCGGTCTGGAAACCGCGCCTGTTGATCGGTTTTGGCGGACTGTAAGTTTGGCGCCGGCATCGGTTTCAACGCGCATTGACGACGAACGAGCACCATTTGCTCGTACGGACATATCGGCTTCTGAATTGCAAAAGCGAGATGCAGCCCAGGATGTGCCATTCCTACTCCGCTATACGCCTTCACTCGTCGTCACTTCTGATGCGGGCGCGGGTGTAGGGTACACGGGCATGCGCATTCGGGGTTCGGATGCTACGCGGATCAACGTAACCATCAATGGAGTGCCCCTTAACGATGCGGAATCGCATCAAGTTTATTGGGTTGACTTGCCAGATTTGGGCAGCAGTTCCGCAGGAATACAGGTGCAGCGAGGGGTGGGCACAAGCACCAATGGTCCCGGCGCTTTCGGCGCAACTGTCGCGGTGAACACGCTCAGCCCGCAACGCCATTCCATGGGGAGAATTGCCTTCAGCTCAGGGGCGTTCGGCACACAGCGTGCCACTTTCAAATGGTCGTCTGGGGTGAATGACCGAGGCGTTTTCTCAGAGGTCAGGGCATCGCGCATTGTATCATCTGGATTCGTGGATCGCGCGAGCAGTGATTTGAGTAGTTTGCACATGAGTGGTGGAAAGGAATGGGACGGAGGGCAGTTGGTGTACACGGGGCTTTGGGGGCACGAGCGAACGTATCAAGCATGGTACGGGGTTCCTTTGATTGGCTTGACGGGAGATTCCGATGCCATTGATGCTTGGGCTCAGAACAGCTACGAGTATGGCTATGGTACGGATTCGGTTCGCATTGCTGATTTGAAGGAGCGAGGTCGGCAACACAATTACTACCGGTACGAAAACCAGGTGGATGACTACGCTCAAACGCACCATCAAATTCACATGGACCAGCGTTTGGGCATGTGGGAAATGGGTTTGGCCTTCAATGCCACCTTAGGGGCTGGCTACTACGAGCAGTTCAAATCGGACGAAGACCTCGCCATCTATGGAATTAAGGACACCACTTTTACAACGGGTGATGTCGTCCGAAGAAGGTGGCTCGACAATGAGCTTTTTGGAATTGCGGGTTCAGCCCAACGTCTATTCCCGAGTGGAAGCCTTCAGTTTGGTGGCGGGGGGTACCAGTATGAAGGGGAGCATTTTGGCCGCTTAGTTTGGGCTGAGCACGCTCCAGGCATTTCGCCTAACCACCGCTACTACGACGGAATGGGGGTCAAGCAAGACGTCAACTTGTTTGGCCGTGGAATGCATGAATTGCTGGCCGGTGATTTGAGAATGTATGCCGAGATGCAATGGCGCCAAGTCGATTATAAAGTAGGAGGTACAGACAACGACCTCAGGGACTTAATGCTGGATGAATCGCTCACTTTTTTGAATCCCAAATTGGGATTTGATTACCAAGATCGGCCCGGAGCACGTTATTATGCCTCCTGGTCGGTAGGCCATCGAGAACCATCAAGAACGGATTATGTGGACAGCCCCAACGCAGCGGTCCTGCCCGAACGATTAGTGGACTGGGAATTGGGCGGGAATTGGGCAGGTGATCGTTGGCGCCTTGGTGCGAATGGGTATTTCATGGACTATAAGAACCAGTTGGTTTTAACAGGAGATTTAAACGATGTAGGCTCTCCAATTCGCAGCAATGTGGAGGAAAGTTACCGCCTCGGAATTGAGGTTGAAGGGCGTTGGTCTCCGCTGGATGGCGTGGTTTGGCAGCCCAATTTGACGTGGTCGAAAAATCGCATTCAATCCATGACAGAGGTGATAAACGACTTCGATGAAGACCAACCTTACCGGCAAGAAATTCAATACACGGATGCTGCCATTGCGTTTTCACCTGCGCTCATCGCCACAAGTGTGCTGGCTTCTGAAGTATGGAATTCGAGCTTCGAAGATGTCGATCGGTCGGTGATTTTGGAATGGGCCATGCGCCATGTGGGGCAGCAGTACTTGGACAACACAGGAAGTGAAGAACGATCCCTCCCTTCCTACACAGTGCATGATTTGAGGTTGCGGTGCTCAGTGAGTGGGGCAAAAGATGTGCTCTCCGTGAGTGTCTTTGTCAACAACGTGTTGAATTTGGCTTACAGCTCGAATGGATGGGCCTACAGCTACCAAAATGGGGGTCCAAGCACGCGCGTTTCTGAAGTCTATGTTTACCCCCAAGCGGGCCGCTACCTCACGGTAGGATTGGATTGGAGCTGGCACTGACCGGGTCTGGTAACCAGGCCAAATCATCAGGTCTCCGCTCAATAGCAGTCCCAACCACAGCCACGTCAGCCCCTGCTGACCAAGCGGCGCGAATGCTCGCAGCGTCATTCAGTCCTCCGCCCACGATAATGGGTGCCTCTGTGAATTCCCGCACTCCCGCAATGGCCGATACGGGAACGGGTTGACCCGCGCCTGACCCGGCATCGAGGTACATGGTGTTCAATCCCAACATTTCACCTGCAACCGCGGTAGCTGCTGTAATTTCTGGTTTGTGAGCAGGGATAGGCAGGGTGTGCGAAATGTAGCTCGCCGTGGTAAGAGGGCCGTCTCCAATGAGGAGGTAGCCAGTCGGTACGACCTCCATGCCCAACTTGCGGATCCGCATGCCTGATTCCACATGCCTGCCGATCAGGTAATCGGCATTGCGTCCTGATATCAAGGACAAGAACAACACCGCATCCGCTCCACCTACAACTTGTTCTGGGCTTCCCGGGAACAACACTATAGGGCCTGAAAAGCGTTCACGGACTCCCTGCATCATCGATTGAACCCCTCGTTGAGTTAAAAGTGATCCACCTATGAAAACGTCCGTCACTGCGGATTGCTCAAGTCGCTCCAAAAACGCGCCCCAAGCGCGTCCTGTTGGAAGGTCATCCGGGTCAATGAGGCAGGCAAGTCGCTTCCGACCACTGACGCGGTCCGCTTCCAATTGTTGTCTCCACGTCATGATTCGAATATACGTTGAATCAACTGTTTTATCGCATCTTCCCGAAGCATAGCGTGTCCGCTGGGTAGGACGTGAAAATTCACATGATTCAACCTATTATTCACACGTTTTTTCAAGGCCATGGCATTGGAAGGGGGAATCACCTTGTCCCGTTCTCCAAAAAACAAATGCATCCCATCCGCGGGGCCTGACTCCATGGCGCGGGCCAAGTCCTTTAGCGAAGGCCAGAACAGACGATGCGCTCGCCAACCTTTCCAAACCATCATGCGCATTTCGTGAGTTTCTGTATGAAAAAGTGCAAACTGAGCAAGATGCTTGGGCAGCAGTTTCCGTTGACTCAACCAATGGATGCTGCCATTTACCCTGTCCGCATGCCGGTCAAGGGTCATCCAAAGCCACCTTCCCCAAATCGTGTGTACGGTCAAGTCGTAGAACAGGGCTTTCTTCAATCCATCTGGAGCCAAGAGCACGACTCGTTCCCACTGGGTCGGTGAAAGCACGAGCAAGCTCATGGCAATGCGCCCTCCAATGGAATAGCCAATGAGGTCCATGCCATCAGAATGGCAACCTTCTTGAACGGCAATTTCTTGGAGCGCCTGGAGGAACAAGTCAGGAGGAAGGGCCGCGTCTTCGGAGAGCGACTTGCTCCTCGGCGCGCTCCGGCCATGATGCGCCAGGTGAATGGATATCATCCTTCGCGGCTCTGGCCAAACTTCCTTCCAGACCAAGTGGTCTTCGCAGGGCCGTGCAAATCCGTGCAGGGCAATGATGGCCTTTTCCGGTGCCGTGCCCTTAGGTCCGACATCAAATGCCAGGTATTCAAATCGCCAGCCATCCCTGTCCAGGGTGCGTCGGGATGCGTCCGGCGAGTTGGAAAATTCCATGCAACAAAGGTCGTTGGTTTTCACGATGTGGAAAAGCCGTGAATACCATCCGCTATTCTAAGTTGGTCAACCCGGAAGTAACTCGTAATTTTGCGCCGCAGATTATGACGTTATTTTCCTGAAGACCCATCGGCAGATTGCCCTAGGTCTTCGGGTAAAAAAAAAATGCCCAAAGACAACCGAATCAAATCCGTACTGCTCATCGGCAGCGGTCCCATCGTCATCGGTCAAGCTTGCGAGTTTGATTATTCGGGTTCTCAAGCATCACGCTCTCTCAGGGAAGAAGGCATCGAGGTTGTTTTGATCAACTCGAATCCAGCCACCATCATGACGGATCCCGTGGTTGCTGATCATGTTTATTTGGAGCCACTGGAGCCGGAATCCATTGAGCGCATTCTGAAGGCGCACCCTCAAATTGATGCTGTATTGCCAACGATGGGCGGGCAAACGGCACTCAACCTGTGCATACAATGCGATGAAATGGGTCTTTGGGAAGAGCATGGTGTTCGCATGATTGGAGTGGATATTGCTGCGATTGAGATCACGGAAAACCGCGAGAGTTTTCGCCAGCTCATGGGAGAGATTGACATTCCCATGGCGCCTCAAACAACGGCCAAGAGTTTCTTGGAAGGAAAGGAAGTTGCCCAGGAATTCGGTTATCCCTTGTGCATCCGGGCATCGTATACCCTCGGAGGTGCTGGCGCTGCAATAGTGCACACCAAGGAAGATTTCGAAGAAGCCTTGACGCGAGGCCTCCATTTGTCGCCCATCCACGAGGTGATGATTGACAAGGCCGTTCTCGGTTGGAAGGAATACGAATTGGAGCTGCTCCGGGATTCCAATGACAACGTCACCATCATTTGCTCCATCGAGAATTTTGACCCGATGGGCATCCATACAGGAGATAGCATCACCGTCGCACCCGCCATGACGCTGAGCGACACCACCTTCCAGCGGATGCGGGACATGGCCATCAAGATGATGCGCTCCATCGGAGACTTTGCGGGGGGCTGCAACGTTCAATTTGCCGTTTCTCCCGATGAGGCCGAGGACATCATTGCCATTGAGATCAATCCACGCGTGAGCCGCTCTTCGGCTTTGGCTTCCAAGGCCACAGGGTATCCCATTGCCAAAATTGCTGCGAAGTTGGCCATAGGGTATCACTTGGATGAGTTGAAAAACCAAATCACGGGTTCTACTTCGGCGATGTTCGAGCCTACATTGGATTACGTGGTGGTCAAGGTGCCGCGTTGGAACTTTGACAAATTCGCGGGTGCCAACCGCGAATTGGGGCTTCAGATGAAGGCCGTAGGTGAAGTCATGGCGATCGGGAGGTCCTTTCAGGAAGCCCTTCAAAAGGCTTGCCAGAGCTTGGAGGTTGGGCGGAATGGACTGGGGGCCGATGGCAAAGAATTGCGAAGCCAGGATGCCATTTTTGACAGCCTCTCCCACCCGAGTTGGAACCGGTTGTTTCACATCTATGATGCCTTTAAGCTGGGCATTTCGATGAGGAAAATTCATGAGTTAACGCGCATTGATAAGTGGTTTTTACGCCAAATCGAAGAGCTGCTGACCACCGAGTCAGAGATTACCAAATACACCCTCGATACGGTTCCCAAATCGCTTCTTCAAACCGCAAAGCAAAAGGGGTATGCAGACCGGCAAATCGCCCACTTGTTGGGTTCGAAAGAAAGCGAGGTGCATGCGCGCAGAATAGAGATGGGCATCAAGCGGGTCTTCAAGCTGGTCGATACTTGCGCTGCAGAGTTTCCCGCACTGACGCCTTACTACTATTCCACGTTTGAAGCTGAAAACGAGAGCGTTAGAACGGATAGAAAGAAGGTGGTTGTCTTGGGCAGCGGGCCCAACCGAATCGGACAAGGTATCGAATTCGACTACAGCTGCGTACACGGAGTTCTTGCCGCGCGGGAGTCAGGTTATGAGACGATCATGATCAACTGCAACCCGGAAACGGTTTCCACGGACTTCGATACCGCTGATAAGCTCTATTTCGAGCCGGTATTCTGGGAGCACATCTATGACATCATCCTGCATGAGCAACCAGAAGGAGTGATCGTCCAATTGGGAGGACAAACGGCATTGAAGCTTGCGGAGAAGTTGGAGCGTTATGGCATTAAAATCATCGGCACATCATTCAAGGCACTTGACTTGGCTGAGGACCGGGGTAGTTTTTCGAATCTGCTTAGGGATTTGAAGGTTCCATTTCCAGAATTTGGAACGGTAGAAACATCCGAAGAAGCGGTGGAAGTGAGCCGCAATTTAGGTTTCCCTCTGTTGGTCCGTCCTTCCTACGTTTTAGGCGGTCAACGCATGAAGATTGTCATCAACGAAGAGGAGCTTGAACGGCACGTGGTCGACATTTTCCGGGATATGCCGGACAACAAAGTCCTGCTTGACCACTACCTCGACGGTGCCATTGAATGCGAAGCAGATGCCATTTGTGATGGGGACGAAGTCCGGATCATCGGGATCATGCAGCACATCGAACCTGCGGGGATTCACTCGGGCGATAGTTACGCTGTGCTGCCGCCATACAACTTGGGCGATTTGGTCATAACCCAAATTGAAGATTTCACCCAACGCATTGCCATGGCCTTGGAGACGGTTGGATTGATCAACATTCAATTCGCGGTAAAGGACGATCAGGTTTACATCATTGAGGCCAACCCAAGGGCGAGCAGGACTGTTCCGTTCATCGCCAAAGCATACGGTGAGCCGTATGTCAACCATGCAACGAAAGTCATGCTTGGAGCAGCGAAGCTGAAGGATTTGCCGCACAATCCGCAATTGGAGGGATATGCTGTGAAAATTCCGGTTTTCTCCTACGAGAAATTCCCTGAAGTCAACAAGGAGTTAGGCCCAGAGATGAAGTCCACCGGGGAGGCCATCCGGTTCATTCCCAACTTGAGGGATTCATTTTTTAGAAAAATCTACAGCGAGAGAAACCTATATTTGAGCAAGTAATGGGTTTGATGCGCATGATTTTTGGGGCCATTTTGGTCTGGTTTGTCTGGCGTTTGCTCGATGGGTTCATTGGCGGACGGAAACCCCATGCATCACCTAAAAATCGCACGCCCCCCAACCCCAAGTCGCGACCGGACGACTCTCAGGTGGGCGAGTACGTCGAGTACGAGGAAATCGAGGATGATTCGAATCCCTCAATTTGAATTTAAATTCGCCTAAAAACCGCACGATGGGCTGGAAAAAACCAAAGTTGGAATGGCGTAATTGGGCTTGGCATGCTGGGGCAATGCTTCTGTTTTACTTGCTGAGCAATGGCATGTTCAGTTTGTTTCATGACGGCTACAGCCTGAACCAAATGGATGTTACCCATTTCAGGGGCATGGCGCAGGAGCGGATTTCGAACTACGTGCTAACAGGTGAGAATACCGATTGGTCCAATTCGATGTTTGGGGGCATGCCGACCTATCAAACGGGTGGAGGAAGTGGTGGATTCACCTGGGCCATTTGGCTCAAGGAATCGTTGACGGGGCTCTTTGCAAGCGTCGAAATCGCAACGTTGTTTTTCGCCATGTTCTCGGCATACCTCCTTGCCTTGGCTTTAGGTTTGGCGCCTTGGTGGGCCCTCATCAGTGGAGTTGGTTTTGGGTTAAGCTCCCTCGGGATCCTTTACCTGGGTGCAGGTCACCGGTCGAAAGTGAATGCCATTGCTTTCATGCCAGGCGTTGTTGCCGGAGTGATTTGGTCCTACCGCAATGACCTCTGGAAAGGATTGGCAGTGATCGTTTTGTTCACGTCATTTCATCTGGCAGCGAATCACCTGCAAATGACTTATTACCTGCTGTTTTTGCTGGGTGCGATCGTCATTGCACTCGGTGTAAAAGCCGTCTTAAGCAAGGAGTTGAAGCGGTTTGCTCAGGTGACGTCTTGGGTGGCGTTGGCTGGGGTTTTGGCCAGTTTGCCCAACGCCATGGTCATCCTCAATACCCAGTCGTATTCCAAGCATACGACCCGCGGAGAGGCCGTGGTGAACTATGACGAATCAGGTGTTTTGATGGGGTCCGATGGAAAATCCTTCCAAGCGAATCTTGAACTTGGGGCCGGAACAAACAGCGGGGAAGGATTGGGTGTCGAGTACATTTTGGAATACAGCATGTCCAAGATGGAGTGGTTAAGTGTCATTTCACCCAACTTCAAGGGGGGAGGTGAACGGGTTCCTATGAACATCAATGGCCAGCGTGTGCCGGTCCCTGCTTATTGGGGAGAGCAGAAATTCTCCGGAGGGGCATTTTACTTTGGGGCCATTATCATGGCATTTTTCTTTGCTTTTTTGCTGGCAGGAAGGCATTGGTTGCGCTGGCCCTTCTTGGCAGTTAGTGCCTTAGCTGTGGTATTGAGTTGGCGAGAGATGACGTTGGTCATGGATTTGTTCATTCATCATGTCCCGTTGTTTGGGAAATTCAGGGACACGAAAATGATGTTGGTAGTCATGCAGGTGATGGCCGGGGCTGGTGCGGTCCTTTTCATGAGTGAACTGGCTGATTTAGGTCAACAAAATCGATCGGATAGCGAAGAAAAAAAATCCTGGCAGAAACGTGTAAAAGTGGTGATGGCCTCGTTTGCTGGGATTTTTGGACTGTTTGCGCTGTTCTACATCGCTCCGACCGCATTGCTGGATTTCGAACCAGCGTTGCGCCCAGATCCCTTGAAGGGGGCATTGTCAGCGTCTCAGATTGAGGCCATGCGCATTGAAGTTTTCAGGGGGGATGTGCTGCGCACCTTGGGACTGCTGTTCGTTGCCGCAAGCGCTGCTTGGTTGTTGATGTGGGGTAAGGTGAAAGCCCCGTACATAGCAGTTGTGCTTTTGGTGATTCAGACATTTGATTTGTGGAGTGTAGACGGACGGTACCACAGCAACGAGGTGGTTCCAGGTCAACGCTCGGCATGGGTTCCGAACAGCGCATCCATGTACCCTTTCGTGCCGAATGCCGCGCATTTGAGTATCCTGGAACAGGAGCGAGAAGAATCTCCAGAATTCTTGGAGTCCAAGTCCTTGTTGTTTCAGTTTCACAAAAACAGATTCCCGCGAAGAATGCGGCCAGATGACCAGCAATTGCTCACTCAAATCGCTGAATTCGAAGCCTTGCGTGCAGAGAATGCCCCCTTCCGAGTGGTGAATTTTAATTCGCCAATGGCCGATGCAGAAACATCATACTTCTTCCAATCCATCGGAGGGTATCATGGGGCGAAGCTCCAACGCTACAACGACTACTTCGATCTTGTTTTGCAGAAAGAACTTCAAGGTTTGTCAGCAGCAGCTGCATCAGGAGAAATTGACAAAGGATTGGAGGCCATGTGGGGGCATCGCATGCTTAACACGAAGTACGTAATTGCTTCAGAAGAAATGGCTTTGCCTTTGCCCCCGTCACCAGGTCCAGCCTGGTTCGTGGATGAGGTGGAGTGGGTAGAAACAAGCAACGATGAGCTGCTAAGCAGCCGTTTATTGAGTGGATTCAACCGAGCGATTGTGCCGCTTTCCATGAAGGAAAGCATGGCCTTTACAGGTGAACCTGGTGCGCATCAGGTGCAGTTGGTGCAGCACGACCCGGAGTTCATAGCTTACGATGTGCAGTCTGAGAATGGCGGCGTTTTGGTGTGCTCTGAGGTCTATTACCCTGATGGGTGGAAGGTGTTGATTGACGATGAACCAGCGCCGTTGCTCAGGGCCAATTTCATTTTGAGGGCCGTGTCTGTGCCACCAGGCCAGCATCGGGTAACCATGCAGTTTGAAGGGGCGCCCAGCTCGTATTCGGCCATTGCCACTGCAGGCGGAGTCTTTTCCCTCCTGTTTCTGCTTTTTGCGTCGGTTTTTTCTTTCCGAGAAGAAAACGCGAAGGCTGCGGCATGAGTCCATTGTCATGTGTTTGGTTCGATTCCATTGAAACGTGGAGCGACACCCATTGGATGGCTTGGGATGGCATCGTGGCTTCGTCTTCGTATCCTTCTTTTCACTTGGATTCTCGAGCATTGCGCTCCTTATTCGACTCCAAAAACCGAAACGTTTGGGCGGTTGTTTGGCACGAAGGTTCCTCGGATGATCCAGGGAATTGGCGAGGAGTGACGTTGGTTGAGGACACCCACGCAGAGAGCCACCGACTGGAGCAGCATTTGGAAAGCCGCTCTTGGTGGTTTTCTGTCCTGTCAAAGCGGTTGCATGGCGCCTCAGGTGCATTCCGATTTCCTGTCCGGGTGGTAGGCAGTGTATTGGGTTCTGGAGGGCACGCATACCGCTTTTCACCAACGGTGCCTGCAGGTGTAAGGCGGGAATTGGTCAGCACAGAAATGGTAAAGTCGTTGAGGGCAACGCCGGGAGAGATTCAGCCCAAGGTGGTGCTCGTTAAGGACTTTCCAGCTGCCACCAAAACACCAAGGAAACGCAGGGGCTTCAAGCCAAAGCCTTGGAGTTCCGGCTGGGTTGATTTGGAGTTTGACCCGGTCATGAGGTTGGTCTTGAATCCGGAGTGGAAGCACATGGATGATTACCTCGAGGAATTGAAGACAAAGGCCAGAACGAAGGTCAAACGCATATTGAAGTGCTCTGAAGGATGCCGGTTGGAGCTTCTTGATTATGCCGGCATGCAAGCCAACATCGAATTGCTGCACAGCCTTTATTTGCAGGTTTATGCCGAAGCGAGTTTTCGATTGGGCGCATTGAGTCCAGAGGATCTCTTAGCGGCAAAGCGCCATTGGGGGGATGACTTCAAAGTGCAAGTGGTCTGGCACGATGATCAGTTGGTCGCGTTTCAATGCGGTTACCTCACATCCAAGACGGTCGAAGCTTTTTTTGTTGGTTTTAACCGTGAACTGAACAAGGACCTCAGCTTATACCAGCGCATGCTCATCGAATTCATTCAGTGGGGCATTGAGGCTCAGAAGGAAGAAGTAGCGATGGGGAGAACGGCCCTCGACATCAAGTCTTCTGTGGGTGCCACGCCAGAGCGGTGGTTGTGTTCGGTTCAATTCCAAAATCAAATCCTCCAATGGGGTACGGCACTTGCTTCGCGGCAAACTGCTCCCAGTTCAGTATCGCTTAAACAACCTTGGAAATCGACTGCAATTCCGCTGAAGCTTGCTGGGGTAGTCAAGGAAGATTGGGTCTGAGGTTAAAACTCCCCGCCATCGAAGCTGCCACCGGATTCGCCACCTTCGCCACGGCTCCGTCTCCCTCCTTCTTCCATTTTCCCAAACGACCACCTG
>DAISXU010000041.1:0-18708 GCA_036825655.1 Flavobacteriales bacterium
GAGGGGAATGTGCCGAATGGTATGGAAGAAGGTGGCCAATCCAATGGTTCCAAAAATACCCCGGACGAGGAGCCACTTTCGGTTATAACCTAGCAGCGGCTTGCCTTGGGCAATCAGCCAGCCTCCGGCGAGTACCAGTGAGATCACGGAACGAAGAAACACCAGTTCCTCGGTCGGAAGGTGACCGAGCATCTTCACACAGACATTGGCGGCAGTGTAAAGGATGGTGGCGAGCACCATCCAAGCGATTCCTGCGTAAGGTCCTGCCATCACATGTTGCGCCGGTAGGCCCCACCTACCTCGAACAGGGCATCCGTTAAACGGCCCAGCGAAGTGACCTTGCACGCTTCGAGAAGCGCTTCAAACAGGTTGTCGCCTGCGACAGCCGCCGCTTGAACTCGGCGGATGGCCTGATTGGCTTGGTCCTCATAGGCTGACCTCAAGGCGTCCACATTGGTGAGTTGAACCGCTTTCTCCTCCTCCGTTGCTCGAATGACTTCACCAGGGACAATGGTAGGGGACCCCTCCTTGGACAAGAAGGTGTTGACGCCGATGATTGGGTACTCGCCGGTGTGCTTCAACATCTCATAGTGAAGGCTCTCTTCTTGGATGCGAGACCTTTGGTACATGGTTTCCATGGCTCCGAGTACGCCACCTCTTTCAGTGATGCGGTCAAACTCAACCAATACGGCTTCTTCCACCAAATCGGTTAATTCTTCGATGATGAATGAGCCTTGCAGTGGATTCTCGTTTTTCGCCAAACCAAGCTCTTTGTTGATGATCAGCTGAATGGCCATGGCCCGACGCACGCTGTGTTCAGTAGGAGTGGTGATGGCTTCATCAAATGCGTTAGTGTGCAGAGAGTTGCAGTTGTCATATATGGCATATAACGCCTGCAGGGTGGTCCGAATGTCGTTGAAGTCAATTTCTTGGGCGTGCAACGATCTACCGGAGGTCTGTATGTGGTACTTCAGCATCTGGGCTCTTGGAGATGCGGCGTATTTCTCGCGCATGGCTTTCGCCCAAATCCGCCTCGCAACTCGACCGATTACAGCGTATTCTGGGTCGATGCCATTGGAGAAGAAGAAACTCAAGTTCGGCCCGAACGCATCGATGTCCATCCCTCGGCTCAAGTAATACTCGACGTAGGTGAACCCGTTTGCCAAGGTGAAAGCCAATTGGGTGATTGGATTGGCTCCAGCCTCTGCGATGTGGTATCCGCTGATGGATACCGAGTAGAAATTCCGCACCCCGCGATCAATGAAGCTCTGCTGTACATCTCCCATCAAACGAAGAGCAAATTCAGTAGAGAAAATGCAGGTGTTTTGGGCTTGGTCTTCCTTCAGAATGTCTGCTTGTACAGTCCCTCTAACACTTTGAAGAGCTATCGACTTAATCCTCTCGTAATCAGAAGAATTAAGCACCTCGTCTCCAGTAATTCCGAGGAGCATAAGTCCTAACCCATCGTTGCCGTCAGGCAGTTCGCCTTCGTAGCGAGGTCGCGGCAAGCCCCGGTCATCCCACCGCGCCTTCAACGCCGATTCAACATGCTTTTCAAGGCCGTGTTCTCGGATGAAGCGTTCGCATTGTTGGTCGATTGCGGCATTCAGAAAAAAGCCCAGCATCATCGGTGCGGGTCCATTAATCGTCATCGAAACGGAGGTGCTCGGGTCGCACAAATCAAAACCGCTGTAAAGTTTCTTCGCGTCGTCCAAGCTGCAAACACTCACTCCGCTGTTCCCCACCTTTCCATAAATGTCGGGTCGTGGATCAGGGTCCCTGCCATACAATGTGACGCTATCGAAGGCCGTGGAGAGCCGTTTTGCGGGCATGCCCAACGACACGTAATGGAAGCGCTTGTTCGTCCGTTCTGGTCCTCCTTCCCCAGCAAACATCCGCGTTGGATCCTCGCCTTGACGTTTGAACGGATAAATCCCTGCAGTGTAAGGAAAGGAGCCAGGAAGGTTCTCCTGTAAGGCCCAACGCAGCAAATCTTTCCACCCGCTCAGGCGTGGCACACTCACTTTAGGAATGGGCTGGTGTGACAAGCTTTCGGTGGTGGTTTCTACCTCAATTTTTTTGTCCCGCACTTGGAAGGTGAAGATGGCAGCTTGGTAGCGATCACGCAGTTGAGGCCATTGGTCCAGCCAAACCAAATTCTTCGGGTCAAGCTCGAGGGTCAGCTCATCCGCTCGCTTCAGCACGGCATGCCGATCCTCTGGGCTGAGTGCTTCGGCTGCTGTTCTTAAAGCTTGTAAAGTCCCAGCAACTTCTGATTGTTGATCGACCCACTGGTTGTACGCGCGATTGCCTTCGGCAATTTCGCTGAGGTACCTCACGCGCCCTGGCGGAATCACGAAGGTTTTCTCACTTTCGTCAACTCGGACTTCAAGTTGACTGCGCAGAGGCGTATCGGTTTGTTCTGCCAATCGATCCATCAGCATCCGGTACAGCCGATTCGTTCCAAAATCATTGAATTGGGAGGCAATCGTTCCGATGACCGGCAGGTCTTCGTCTTTGGCATCCCAAAGGTCATGATTCCGCTTGAATTGCTTGCGGACATCGCGGATGGCATCCAATGCTCCCCGCTTATCGAATTTGTTGATGGCCACCACATCCGCGAAGTCCAGCATATCGATTTTCTCGAGTTGCGTGGCTGCGCCAAATTCAGGTGTCATGACATACAAGGCCACATCGCTGTGATCCATGATTTCCGTATCGCTTTGGCCGATTCCGGATGTTTCCAAAATGACCAAGTCAACACCGGAGATTTTTAAGACATTGACTGCTTCGGCAACGTGTTTGGATAAAGCCAAATTGGATTGCCGAGTGGCCAATGACCGCATGTATACTCGGCCATTTTGGATGGCATTCATGCGAATCCGATCGCCCAGAAGTGCACCGCCTGTTTTGCGCTTGGAGGGGTCTACGCTGATCAGTCCAATGCGGGCTTCCTCAAAATCCAATAGGAAACGGCGTACCAGTTCATCAACCATGGAAGACTTGCCTGCTCCGCCGGTTCCTGTGATTCCTAACACAGGTGTTTTGGGTACCTGAATGGACTCCTTTTCGAAGGCCTGTGTGAATCCTTCGGGGTCGGTTTCTGCGGCCGAAATGCAGCGAGCAATGTCACGCACCTCGCCCAATGGCAATCGCCCAATGGCTCCGTCCAAGGCCGCAGCATGGGGCACCGTTGCGAAATCGGCACGTTCGATTAAATCGTTGATCATGCCTTGCAGTCCCATGGCCCTGCCATCGTCCGGATGGTAAATGCGCTCGATGCCATAGGCGTGCAGCTCCTTGATCTCCTCAGGTAGAATCGTTCCACCTCCACCTCCAAAAATCCGGATGTGGCCCGCGCCGCGCTCCTCGAGCAGGTCTTTCATGTACTTGAAATACTCCATGTGGCCCCCTTGGTAGGAGGTCATAGCGATGGCCTGGGCGTCCTCCTGAATGGCGGTATTTACCACTTCATCAACGCTGCGGTCATGACCGAGGTGAATGACTTCACAACCCGAGCGCTGCATGATTCGACGCATGATGTTGATGGCCGCGTCGTGCCCGTCGAATAAGCTAGCTGCTGTTACAATTCGTACTTGATGAACGGGACGGTAGGGCGGGGGGGGAGTGTCGTGTGCGGAAACCATTTCGTTGATGGTGATTGGTGCATGTAGCGCTGCAAAGTTAACCCCTTAGGGTCCGGCATCAATTGCGCGCTGAGTTCAACTTGTCTTCATGCCAAATTCGCACCCTTGATTCCGCGTTGTTTCGGATGTTTGCCCAGAACAGGTTGTAGTCGGCAATGTGCCAATCGCGTAGCCCGAGAATGGACCCCAATGGCATTTGCAGCGGTCTGATCCAGAGAAGTCCGTCCACAGGTGCTGCGCGAATGGTTCGCGCGTACCGCAGTTGCATTTTTCTGTTCAACACCCCTTGATGAGCTTTGAAAGAACTGAATTCTTGTAGGTCGTTCCAAGTCATCGGGTTGATGGTGGGATTCTGCTTGAATGCGGGTTTGTAGTAATCGGGATAATGCCCTTTGGCAACCGTCATCCAAGTGAGGTATCCCCCGATTTCTCGTGGGTCTTTCATGGGGCGCAGGGTGCTGAATTGAGCCGGGTTCACCTGCATTCCAGGCAGGTAGGCCGCGATTAACCGATTGGCAAGTTGGTGCTTGTCATGGCCATCAAACTCCTCCACCAGCAGCCGAATCAGGTGATGGCTCCCTTGGCTGTGACCTGCCAAAATCAAAGGCATGCCTTTATCCTCGTGTTCCAAGTACCACTGGAAAGCCCGCTTGATGTCGCTGTAGGCCAAATCCAAAGCGGCCAGTCCATCGCTTCCTCCAAGGTAGAAGGTCCTCAAGTGTGCTTGCCTGTACCTCGGAGCAAAAACCCGGCCGCAGCCGCGAAAAACAGAAGCTTGATGTTGCAATGGCCAAGCGTCCGCGATAGCTTGTGCAACTTCATTGTCCCAACCTGCATTCCACTCTTCCCCTAGGCCTCGGTGTGTTGTGGGATGTATGAAAAAAACATCAGCAAGCGGTTGTGCTTCTTCCACGGGAATGATGGCAGGATGCAACGGGTGCGCAACGGGGTCGGGCATTGGGCCATAACCTAATGGCCAAGCCTTAAGCTTATTGAATTTCGGATGAAGTGCCCAAGTCCGAGGGTTTCCATAATTCGGAGCCTCAAGGGAATCTTTTAGCCTAAAACCGAAAGGCTTGTCGTATTTGTCACGGTCATCAAATCCAAACATGGCTAACGATTGAATGTGGCATTGAAGTCCCAGCCAAATGCACTCATCACCTCAGACCAATTTTCAGGTAGTGGATCTTCAACCAGGCACCTCGACCCATCCGGATGTTGGAAGGCGAGGTGGCTCGCATGCAAATAGAGGGGGCGATGGGTAAATGCAGACTCAAAGTACCGGTTGTGGGGCTTATCGCCATGGGCCGTGTCGCCGATGATGGGGTGCCTCAGATGCCTCAGGTGGAGCCGTATTTGATGGTACCTGCCGGTTTCAGGTCGGCAATCCACGAGAGAAAAACGGCTCGTCGGGTACCGGGTTATAGGGACGTCCCATTCGTATCGCGCCAGCGGCGTAAAATGGGTGCAGGCCTCTTTCGGCTTGCTGCTGTGACTGGTGGCCAGGGGTTTGGTTACCTGACAAACGTCATTCATCCACCCCCTGACAATGGCCAAGTACCTCTTCTCGATGGTGTGGTCCGTGAATTGAGCATGGAGCATGCGGTGAGCCTCCAGGTTCTTTGCAAAGAGCACGAGCCCGCTGGTAGGCCGGTCGATGCGGTTTACGGGATGCATCGAATGGTCGATGACACCTTCTGAAATGAGCCGATCCCTGAGGCTATCATGATCATGAGCCGCCATTTCTGTCCGATGCACCAAGAGGTGACTTGGCTTTGAAACCACCACCAAAGCGTCATCTTCGAAAACAATTCGATGGGGCAGTGAAGGCCTTGGCCAAAGGGGATTCGGTGAGCTGTCGGTCATCTTGTTCGATGTGTGCCTATAATGCCTTATTTTGCGCGCCGAAGTTAGGGGGTGAAGCAACGAATTCCGTTGGTTTCTCGTCTTTCCTCTTGACATCGAATTGTTGGAGCGAGAATCGACTGAACCTGCTATGATCCATATTTCCATCCGTCCTCAGGCGTTGCGAGCAGCCTCACTGGTAATTGCCAGTGCAGCCTTATTTTTCATGCTTCTGCCGTCCATGGTGCAAGGCCAAATGATCTCCGTAACATGGGAGGTCGACACCACTTTTTATGCGCCCATGCCATTGCCTGGAAGTTCTCCAGGAGAACCCGCTTACGATTTCGACGAGGAGGATTTGCTGAATGGTTACACGACATACAGTGTTTATGCCAATTTCACGAATCCTACCGACAAGCTGGTCGCTGTCTATGCGGCTAATACGGTGGAAGATTTGACAGCGCCCTTGACTTTGAATGCTCCTTGCGGATGCTATGACACCCCATCTTTTGGAGTGTTCTATGAAGTCAACCTGAATGAATTATTTTTCCCTATTGTCCCAGAATTAGAATTCGACAGCTATTTGTCCTTCGATGGAATTGGGGTTTTGGCGACACCAAACATCAGCCTGAATTACAATTTGACGACGGGATTCTGCGACATGAGTGTGGGCGATGGTGCTTTCATCCTGAACGGCGGAACAGGACAGGTTTGCGGCGATGATTTGCAGATTCAATTGTTTCAAATCACAACGTGTGGGCCATTTGATTTTCATGCTTGCTTCCAAGTTTTCCCATTGGGAAGCCAAGCTGACGATGATGTTCAATTTTTCTGCATGGAAACCAACGGAGGAATGCTCAGCGTAGATCCTCCCTGCGACGATTGGTCTGATGAGAATGCGGCAATTGATGTACTTTACGACATCGATTGTTTCGGCGATTTGGCTGCGGTGGAGGTGACCCCCCTAGGGGGCAATTCCAGTGACATCACGTATGAGCTATACAGTGCCCAAGACTCAGTGCTGATTGCCACACAAACAGGCAACAACCAATTCGGGAGCTTGGAGGAAGGCGCTTATTTTGTAACGCTAGTGGATGGCAACACCTGCAGGGACACATCGGAGGTGTTCTCCTTTGTTGAGCCTACAGAATTTCAGGTGTCGTTCAGCTTGGAATCCGATAACCTTTGCCCGGAAGAATACACCTCGGTGGTCCACATGGACGTTGCCGGTGGAACAGAGCCATGGGATTTCATTGCTTACTCCACCACGAATTTAGGTGTGGGGTCTATGCCCAATGGTGATTTTGATTGGATTGGTTTGCCATGCATCAATGGTGATGGCGAATATGAATTCACAGCCGAGGACGCCAACGGATGCCAAGTGGATACGATCATTGAGCTCAACTGCCCTGCGCAGTTCAATTTTGACCTCGAGAGCTCAGATGTAACGTGCTTTGGAGCTGGTAATGGTGAATTGAATGGGGTTATAACGGGAGGCACTGGAGTGCTGACGTGGACTTCAGACCCTGTTTTGTCTGGAATCGCGGGGGCTTCTCCACTGGTGGTGAACGAAGATGGACTTGATCCAGGGGTTTATGAAGTGGTAATTGAAGACCAAAACGGCTGCTCTTCAGCCACAAATTTTCAGGTAAATGAACCTTCCGAGGTCGTTACGGAAGTGGTCTTTACGGATTTGGGTTGTGCTGGTGAATGCAATGGCACCATTGTTCAATCAGCATCGGGTGGCACAGCACCTTATGAGTTTATCGTTACCACACTAGCTGGTGCTGGTGCCGATGCGGATGCACTGTGCGCGGGAACCTACCTTGCCAATGCCATTGATGACAACAATTGTGTCATTCAGGATACGGTGGTGATTTCTGAGCCCATTGCGATTGAATTCGAAGTGGTTGTGAGCAATGTAAGTTGCGCAGGTCAAGCTGATGGTTCGATTTGTGTTGTTGGAGCCACAGGTGGAAATGGTGAATTGCTCTACCAAGTTGACCCACCCGCTGACCCTTTCGTGAATACGCCGTGTTTTGACCTTCCTGTCGGGACCTATGCCATTCACGTGACGGATGAGTCGAATTGCACCGTTTCAGTAGACGGCTTGACCCTGATTGAGCCAGACCCCATTCAGTTGATTTTGAATACGGATGAAATCACATGCTTTGGTTTTGACGATGGAGCGATCAGTGTGAGTGCCATTGGCGGAACAGGGGAGATTGAGATGATTTCTCCCGTTTCGAATTCGCTGCCGTTTGAGTTGGTGGACTTAGGTGCTGGAATAACCACGATAGAAGTCCAAGACGAAAGTGGATGCACTTTGGTGTCAGACATCGATTTGATAGAACCTGCGCCCTTGACGTTGGATGTATTGGCCACAGAGAACATTGCTTGTGGAGGGGATTGCAACGGAAGCGTTGTTTTGGACTTTGCGGGCGGCACCGGCACTGTGGAGCTTTTCATCAACGGTAACGAAATCTTCAATCTCGGTGCGTTGTGCCAAGGCGATTATGAAGCGTTGGTGGTAGATGCCAATGGGTGTGAAACCGTGAGTGCCTTTGCCATTGATTCTCCTCCGACATTGGAAGTGCTCATGGCCGTAACGGATGTGACGTGCACGGGAATGGACGACGGTGCAGCTAACATTTTCCCCATTGGTGGAACAGGTGTTTTAAGTTGGGAGATTTTCCCGGCGGGGATTGACTTGGACAACTTGCTAGAAGGCGAGTACGCTGTGAGTTTAGTTGATGCCATCGGCTGCGTCGAAGACACAACTTTTGTGGTTGGTGCCGAGGAGACGACGGACATGACCGTAGCGATGTTGAGCTCCCCCGTTACCTGTTGGAATGAGGAAGATGGAACGGCCACTGCTTCAGTGACTGGAGGCTACGCTCCAATTGAGTTCATTTGGAGCGACGAAATGGCACAATCCACAGCCACGGCAACCGGCTTGCCAGAAGACGTGTATTCCGTGGTCATCACCGACAGCCTCGGATGCACCATCACGCGAACGGTTGAAGTCGATCCAACGATTGGCTGCCTGTTCATCGCGGAGGCCATCACCCCCAACGGCGATAACTACAACGATGAGTGGATTGTAGGTGGACTGGAGTATTTCCCAAGTGCTCGAGTAACCGTGTTCAATCGATACGGACAAGTTCTTTTTGAGTCCCTCGGATACGAAACGAGGTGGGATGGCCGATACAACAACGCGTTGTTGCCGATGGCCGACTACTATTACACCATCGAATTCGCGAATGGAAACGCTCCCATCACAGGGACAGTCACCTTGAAATACTAAGCCACCATGAGCATTCTTCGCAACATCCTGCTTGGATTAGCCTTCATTGGCGGAATCGCATCGATCACCCAAGCGCAGCAAGTTTTTCGCCGTTCACAGTTTCTTATGAACCCGTATTTGAGCAACCCTGCGGTTGCAGGTACGAGCATTGATTCACCAATTTCTGCGTCTTACCGCAACCAATGGACAGGGTTTGATGGAGCGCCTAAGACCAATACATTTTCGGGCCACACGGGACTTCCAAACAAATTTGGCATTGGGGGTGTCATTTATTCTGACAACACTGGCGGCGCCATTAAGCAATCGGGGGTTGAAGTAACTGGCAGCTATACGATTGACCTCAACAATTACGATGCTGTGTCATTCGGTTTGAGTTTGATGGCGAACCAATGGTCCTTTGACAACGACCTCGAAGTCTGGGATGTGGAGGACCCGGCACTTCAATGGGGAATGGAGCAGAGCATGAGCCTGGATGCGAATTTTGGGATGATGATTTTTGGGGATGGATACTCGTTTGGTTTTTCTATTCCCCAATTGCTTCAATCGAAATCAGGAATCAATTCTTCTCCTTCGGGCAACACCATCGACGACAATTCCTTGTTCAGGCATTTCAGGTTCATGGGGCGTTATGTCTACGAGGTCAACAAGGATTTTGAATTGGAAACAGCTGGATTGGTGCGGTTTACTGCAGTAACCCCAGCGCAGATGGACGTTTATGTGAAAGCGTTGTATGCGAAAACCGCTTGGCTCATGTTGGGCTTGCGGGCAGGGGATGCGGTCTTGGTTGGAACCGGTTTGAATTATGGACAGTTTGGTTTTGCGTATACCTATGACATCACATCAACCGACGCACGCCTGTTCAGTCCCCACACGCATGAATTGACCTTGACCTATTGGATGCCTCGAAATGGTGGTTTCGCAAACCGCTCCTTGAATAGCAAGCGAATGATTGGGCGTGACCGCCTTGTCCGCTAGAGCTTTTTTTTCGTAATTTGTAGGTTATAAGTTTTACACCATGCAGAAGTTATTTCCTTTGGTATTCATGTTTATGCCTGCGCTCCTGTTGGGCCAGTTTCAAGAATTGGTCATTGAGGAGGTAGACAACAATGGAGTTGTGGACGGAAGAACCTGGCGCATTTATGCGCTAATGGAAAATCCTGGAGATGTCATAGATGCCATTTATGGAGAAGAAAAAGCAGCGCTGTGGATTCGGTCCGAAAAAGGGTTTTATCAGCATCCGAAGGGTGGGGCTTTGGCAAGTCAAGTACAGCGTTATGATGTTGAAAATGACAGGACCTTGCGCTACGACTCCTGGTTTACGATTGGCAAATCGGATAACTACCTTAACAAAGTGGCGAGCTTTCCTCCCGATTTGAGCTTTGACACGTTCGAATCAGGTGGGAACTTTGAGTCGAACAATGGCGCATGGTTTGTAGTTCCTACTGAATTTCAGGCACAAGCTCCAAGCGATCGTAAGATTTTGCTGATGCAGCTGACCTCCACTGGTCCCATTGAAGGACTCATCAATGTCCATGGACGGGAAGTTCCAGACAGCTTCGATGAGAGCGGAAACATTGTTGGTGGAGTTACTCAAATCCAAGCAGAAGGCCTTTCGTTTTCTTTGCCTCCCAAGGGGGAGTGAGGTTCAGGCTTAGGGTAAAAGATTAGCAGCCGTTCCTTTGGGGCGGCTGTTTGCTTGCATCAAAATTTGACAGCAAGGTGCTGCCCTGTGATGGATGATTTATCGGCGATTGCCCCGCTCGGTGGTCCCTGATACGTGCACGTTCCGCCAGACGCACCTCCACCTGGGCCCATGTCGATGAGGTGGTCAGCGTGTGCCAAGACATCGAGGTGGTGCTCGATGACCACCAGGGTGTGCCCTTGGTTTATCAATGCGTCAAAGGCCTCGAGTAGCTTTTGAACATCATGCACATGCAGTCCTGTGGTGGGCTCATCGAAAATGAAGAGTGTGGAGCCTTTTCTAGACCCTTTGGAGAGGAAGGTTGCGAGTTTGATGCGTTGTGCTTCTCCGCCGCTCAAAGTATGAGAGCCTTGCCCCAACGCGAGGTAACCCAATCCTACATCGGAGAGGGGCTGCAACTTTTCGATGATCTTTTGAAGCCCATTTTGGCCTTTTTTCATCGCCGGGTCTGGATGTGCGAAGAAGGACAATGCGTCATCAACGGTCATGTTAAGCACCTGAGCGATGTTCTTGTCCCGCCATTTTACTTCGAGGACTTCACTCTTGTACCGCTTCCCTTTGCAGGCGTCACAGGTCAGTCGAATGTCCGCCATGAATTGCATACCGATGGTCACTTCTCCTTCGCCGTCGCATTGGTCGCATCGTCCACCCGGAACATTGAATGAAAAATGACCCGCTTTGTAGCCCCGCGCAAGGGACATGGAGGTGGACGCAAACAACGATCGAATGTCGTCGAATGCCTTCACGTACGTAACCGGATTCGAACGCGAATTCTTACCGAGCGGATGTTGGTCAACGGCTTCAAGGGTTGCGATGTTGCCGATTTCACCTCGCAGGGTTCCACGGGCGTTGGGCAGGGTTAAGCCATCTATCTCTGCCCGCAAAAGTGGGAGGAAGACTTCGTTGATCAGGGTGCTTTTACCCGAACCACTTACTCCAGAAACCACAGTCAATGCGTGCAAAGGAATGCTCACATCCACGCCTTTTAGGTTGTTTGCTCTCGCTCCTATGAGCTGCAAGGCATCGTGACGAGGACGAGATTGAACTGGAATGGGAATGCGTTTTCTTCCCGAGAGGTATGCAGCAGTTAAGGAGGGGTGGTCTGCAGGAAGCGCTGCGCATGAACGAAGATCACCTGCGAAGACCACTTCGCCTCCGTGGGTGCCGGCCAGCGGCCCCATGTCGATTACATGATCTGCTGCCGCGAGGATGTCTTCATCGTGTTCCACCACAACAACGGTGTTGCCCAAATCCCGCAAACTGTGGAGGACTTGTATCAATCGACTCGTATCGTGTGGATGAAGGCCGATGCTGGGTTCATCCAAAATGTAGGTCGATCCGACCAGGCTGCTGCCCAAGCATGTGCTCAATGCAATCCGTTGTGACTCGCCTCCGCTTAACGTGTTGCTCGGGCGATTCAAAGTGAGGTAATCGAGCCCAACATCTGATATGTAACTCATCCTCGAGCGAATCTCTTCGATCAAACGCGCTCCAATCGTGCGTTCTGCCTCTCCAAGTTGAAGGCCCTCGATCCAAGCCCGTACGTCAGCGATGGGTTTCATCAGCAAATCAGGCAGGGAAGCGCCGTTGATTTTGACATGGCGGGTGTCCGGATGAATTCGTGCTCCTTTGCAAGTTGTGCAGGGAGTCCTGCCACGGTACCGGCTCATGAGGACCCGGTTTTGGATTTTGTACCCTTTCGCTTCAAGGTGGTCAAAAAAGGACTGAATCCCCTTAAAACCTGAGTTTCCATTCCAAACAGCATCGCGCGCTTCGTCCGTAAGTTCTTGCCAAGGGGTGTGAATCGATATCCCTTCCCGAGGAGCAGCGATGCACAGTTTTTCATTCCAACGGGCGTGTTGATCAGATCGCCAAGGTGCTACGGCGCCTTCATACAAGGTGAGTCTTGGATCCGGAATTACAAGATCTGGATCAACGCCGAGAATTTGACCGAACCCCTCGCACCTAGGGCATGCTCCCACGGGGCTGTTGAATGCGAAAAAATCCGGAGTGGGTTCGGTAAAGGTCAATCCATCCCGCTCAAACCGGGTGCTGAATTCCAAGGTTTCGTCTGTGTCAACGAGCACTGCCTTGCAACTGCCACCTCCCTCAAAAAGAGCCGTTTCTATCGAATCTGCGCAACGTGCCCGAAAGGAATCTCCTTGCTCTACAGCGAGGCGATCGACAACCAATTCCGTTTGATGCCACTCTGCGGAGCCTTGTTCGACTTCAATGCCATCTTGGGCATCGGTGCGGTTGCCAAGCAGGTCAGCAATCACATGCACCTCATTGTGGATGCGAACCCTGCTGAATCCTTGTTGGGAGTAAACTTCAAGCTGCCGCGCTAAAGTCCGATCTGTTCGCGCTTGGATGGGAGCGGTGAGCAAGAATCGAGAACCGATGGGCAATGCAAGCAACCGGTTGACCACATCGGTAGTTTGGTCGCGCTTTACTTCTTCCCCTGAAATGGGGGAGTATGTTTTGCCGATGCGAGCGAAGAGCAACCGCAAGTGGTCGTGAATTTCCGTTCGCGTTCCTACGGTGGATCGAGGCCCTCCAGCTGAGGTTCGTTGTTCTATGGCAATGGCTGGGGATATTCCATCGATGGAATCCACGTCGGGTTTGTCTAGCCTTCCGAGAAATTGTCGCGCGTAGCTGCTCAGGCTTTCGACATACCTTCTTTGGCCTTCGGCGTAGAGTGTGTCAAAGGCGAGTGAACTCTTTCCAGAGCCGGATAACCCTGTGATAACCGTCATCTTTCCTTTCGGAATCGATGCACTTACATCCTTGAGGTTGTGAACCCGAGCACCTTTGATCTGAATCTCCATTGGCTACTTTTAACAGCCTCAAAGGTACCTGAGTTTTGGAGTGACTGAAAAAAATCCTATTTTAGAGTTCGTAAGTCAAAAATATACGCTCATCGATACATTTTACGCAATTTTTTAGTCCGGTCTTGACCGGTTTTGTTTCATTTTTAATGCGTAAATGTCATGATGGCGACCTGCACTGACCAGGAGCTCATTGCCCGCTACAAGAGCGGCGATAACCGAGCGTTCGATGCCTTGTTGAACCGACACCAACAGGCTGTTTTTAACAAAATCTTCTTCATGGTGAAGGACGAAGACGTAGCGAATGACGTCTTCCAGGATACCTTCATCAAGGTGGTGAATACGATTCAAGAAGGCAGGTACAATGAACAAGGTAAATTCCTCCCTTGGGTCATGCGGATTGCTCACAATTTGGCCATTGATACATTCCGCCGGAATCGAAAGATGCCTTTGGTTCGAGGAAATGACGAATTTGACGTCTTTGCGACCATTTCCTCAGATTCCCCGCACATTGAAGATCAACTCGTAGACAATCAAATCCGAACAGATGTAATGAAGCTGGTTGACTTGCTTCCAGAAGAGCAGCAAGAGGTGGTTCGACTGAGGGTGGAATGCGGAATGAGCTTTCAAGAGATTGCTGATGAAACCAATGTTTCCATCAACACGGCCTTGGGTCGGATGAGGTACGCCTTAATCAGCATGCGCAAGCACATTGAAGTAAATGGCATTCAATTGACCGCGATCTGATGGGCAGTTGGCGAAAATTCAGGTCTTCGCATACGAAACACGAATGTGCCGCGTTAGAGGATAGAAATCTAAATCCATATCTATGGCACACGGTACGCTATCTTTTCCTCAAGGATCTGAATTTGATGAATCAGAATGGTGCTCAACGCCAGCACCTAAGAAGCAAAGTCTTCGGAACATTATGGGATATGCGGCAGCTGCACATAGCACACCGCTTTTACAAACCGAACGATTTACGACGTTGCTCAATTGATTACTTGAATTCAGGACTCACGTAGAAAGCCGCTTCCATTGAGGAGCGGCTTTTTCATTTCCGGTTCAAAGGCTCTCCATTGGCATCAAAACACAGCCAAAAGTGTTTTTCTTTCATCTCTTCCGGGCACAGGAATGCCTGTTGAACGAGTGCGTCCGCTAGGCCACTTCGTGCTACAGATGAGGTCGTTTCAGACAACTGCTCCCATCCTGTATCTGGAGCGACTCCTCCTTCCATCCATCCTAACCCAGCCAACCGCCCTTCTTGCATGAATACGACGCCTGCTTCATCTTCGTTCCTCCCTTCCAAGATGCAAAAGGCCAGAGCCGGGAATCGCTGCTCCAACAGTTCTTCTAATCCATTGGCCAAGCGCGCATTGTGCTCAACCGCTCTCACCTCGCCCGCTCCTTCATGGGTGCCTAACCCAAAGTATCCGGGGTCTAAATTGGAGGTGGCCGCCAACTGGTAAAGCCAATCTCGTGCTTCCACAGCATTCGAGAAGTGGTGGATTCCGCCTTGTTTCGATCGCGACCTCCTTACCATCAAACGCTCGAAACCCTGGCGGTCCCGATAGGGCACAATGACGTGCAACATGGGTTGGTGCTTCTGCGCTCGGTTGTGCATGGGCCAATGGGTGCGGATCAGGACATCTTCCAATAGCCGAGCGTAAAAGCTCGTTCCAGTGGGTTGCGCTACGATTTGGTGGACGTCCCGAAGGAGTGCCTGCCTGCGGGCGGAGCTGACGTTGCCGGTAAAATGCGATCGAATCCGCGTCCTCACTTGATGAGACATCCCGATGTAGAGCGGTTTGCCGGATGAATCGAGCATCTGGTAAACACCGGCTCCAAGCGGAAGTGCATCGAAATCCGATGCAGGAACATGCTGAGGTAGCCAAGACTCGCGTGTTCCTTTTTTCAAAGAAGATTCGATGTGCTCGGGGCCATTGGGCAATTGCCACATCTTGTGGAACAAAGTAGTCGTTGCCCGTGCATCTCCCATGGCGCGGTGCCGGGCTTCGTTGCTGATGCCCAACCGCTCACAGAGGTTCCCTAAGCTGTAACTTCCCATGCCCGGAATCAGTTTGCGGGCCAAGCGAACGGTGCAAAGTTTGGGGCGGCTCCACGATCGTCCCATCGTTTCGAAGTGTCCTCGAATGAAAGAGAAGTCAAACCCGACATTGTGTGCTACAAAAATGCAGTCGGAGAGGAGGTCTTCCAATTCGTCGGCAACGGCTTCAAAGGTGGGAGCATCCTTGATCAAATCTTCATCAATCCCAGTGAGCTGGGTAATGTGGCTTGGAATGGGGAGGCCCGGGTCAATTAAAGATTCCCAAGTTTCTAGCACTTCCTGTCCGTCAGTAATGACGGCAGCAATCTCGGTAATCCCATGGCCTTTCCCATGAGCGCCAGTGGTTTCGATGTCTACGATGGCAAACTTCACCCTGCGAAGATGCGAAGGACCGGGCTGAATTGTGCAGAGCTTGCTAACTTCGAATCATGAACAGGATGGTATTTGGGCTTTGCTGGATGGCTATACTCGGATGTGGTGTGCAAGAGATCGACGAGGCGCCCGCTTTACCAGCTGAGCACATTCCAACTGTTGCACCGGCTGTTTCCATCGAAGCAACGGAGCCAGCTGCAGTTCCGATTTTGACCAACGCAAACTGCGAAGATGCCCTCACGGCTTATGGCGAGGCGAACATTGAACGTTTTGTCACTGTCACCACGCGGCTCGGGGACATCGAACTCGAGCTATTCGAGGACGTGCCCCTCCACCGTGCCAATTTCCTGTACAAGGTGAAGTCTGGGTATTTCAATTCGACGGAGTGGGTGCGTTTGGTTCCGGATTTCATCATCCAAGGTGGAAATTCGGAAGAGCCCCTGCCTCAGCAATTGCGGGCATTGCTTGGAAAGCATACGCTGCCAGCAGAATTCCAGGATCATCATGTTCACCACAGGGGAGCATTGGCCATGTCGCGGAGCTATGAGAACAATCCTGAGAAACGGTCGGCATCGTACGACTTTTACGTGGTGGTTGGCCGCAAAATCTCGGAACGCGAATTGTACCAGCGCGAGCAGGAGGGCATGCGCTATACCGAAGACCAAAAGCGCATCTACCGCGATTCTGGAGGAACACCGCATTTGGATGGCGAGCATACCGTATTCGGAAAGGTCATTTCAGGCATGGAGGTCGTTGATGCCTTGTCGAAGCAACCCACGGACAATGTTAATTGGCCCTTGGAGCGTGTGGCCATCAGGATGGAGGCCAAGCCCTGATTCCTTCGTAAATTGGCAGCATGAGCACACGTTGGTTGGTAACAGGTTGCATGGGATGGTTGGTGGCCCTGGGTCACATCGGGGACGCCTCTTGCCAAAATTGGGAGGACGGGGAAGGGTATGTGCCGGACCGTCGCGGAATCGAATTTGCTCTGAACATTGGCGTTTACCGAGGGAATCACACCAGTGCTTCGGCCGTGTTCATCGGCGATGGGTATTGGGATTTGGGGGATAACACAGCGCAACTGATGTCCATTGAACAACGCTTAGGCATTGATCAGCCCAATTCCATGGTTTGGAGTCAGGTGCTTAACAACATGGGGCTGATAGCCGACGAGTTTCGATACATCGAGTACCCCATCGGAATGACCTATTCTCCCGGCACCATGATGGGGCTGCAGACCTTGCTCTTCATGAATCCGGAAAGTGCATTTGTGCTTCATGTGGATGCCATGAACGGTTTAAAGTCTGTTGGGGGCTTCAACGTGGTGGCCACCGATGTGGATTGGGGCATGGGCTCTGAGAACCGACGGACGTACGGTATTTTCAGTGAAGAGGATCGATTTCAATTGAGTTTGGGCTACCGGACGGCAGCCTATATCGTGGACGAAGCGAGTTGGGTGTTTGAGGCGGGAGGAACGATGTTGTCGACGCGTTTGGTGGAGAATTACGTCCGGGTGGAGAACCAGAACTACCAATTGATTACCGGCCAAATCGGAAACCAGTTCATCGGGCCTACTTCGGCACTCGTCGGAACGGGATTTGGAGCCTACGGAGCGCTGGGGTTGGAAGTGATGTTCGAAGAAGGAGGGAACATTGAATTGATGTTGCGGGTGAGCAAGGATGAGGTGGTGATGGGCAATTACACTGAACGGCTTTGGCATGGTGCCTTGTATTTGGCGTGGGTCATTCCTCCGCAATTGGGCAACTTTGTTCGAGCGAAATTTTAAAACAAAACGATGAAGCATTTTTGGATGTCAACCTTAGGGCAAGTGGCCCTCTGTGCCGTGGCGATGGGTCAGGGTGACTTGCAGGGAATGCCACAGTGGATCGGCCCGGAGACAGGAATGGAAGTGTTGCATGACTGGACCGCAACGGAGGTGTTGAGCCAAGGTGCAACAGGAACGTGCTGGAGTTACAGCACCACTTCATTTCTGGAATCAGAGGCGTTCCGGGTCACTGGCGAGTTGCATGACTTTTCCGAAATGTCCAGCGTTCGGGTGAACTACCCGCATAAAGCGGCCATGTACCTTCGGTATCTCGGGAAGCACCAGTTTGGACCAGGTGCCCTGTCGCACGATGTCATGAATGCCATTGAAGCTTACGGTATGGTGCCGGCTGTTGTTTATGCTGGACAACCAGGTTCCAACGGCAGGCACGACCACGGGGAGTTGGACGCGGTGCTGGAATCGATGATGGCGAGTGGATTGGATCAAGCGGGTTCGCTTTCACCGAAATTCATGGAATCGGTTGAGGCCGTATTGGACGTGTACCTTGGCGAATTGCCGACCGAGTTTGAATACGAAGGCAAAACGTACACGCCAGCTTCATTCCGGGATGCGATGGGCATTCGTCCAGGCGACTACGTGGAGTTGACCTCGTTTTTACATCATCCCGTGCATTCGTCTTTCGTTTTGGAAGTGCCAGACAATTATTCGAACGGTGCCTACATCAACTTGACATTGGATGAATTGGTGGAATCAACCGTTCATGCACTTGAAGCGGGATATACCGTCGCGTGGGATGCCGATGTGAGCAACGCAGGCTTCAGCTTTCGGAAGGGATTGGCGTTGGCATTGGAGGACGTCGCCGAGTGGGAGGGGTGGTCGTGGGAAGCAGATTTTCCTGAGGAAATGAGGGTGACCGAGACAATCCGTCAAGCGCAGTACAACAGCCTTTCCACCACGGATGACCATTTGATGCACCTCGTGGGATTGGCAGAGCGTGAGGTGGATGGCCAAATGCAGCGGTTCTTCATCTTGAAGAATTCATGGGGCACAGGCAACGACCTTGGGGGTAGGCAGTTTGTTTCTGAAGCTTATTTTCGGATGTATACCATGGGGGTGATGGTGCATTTGGACGGATTGCCTTCCAAAATCCGGA
>DAISXU010000042.1:0-18567 GCA_036825655.1 Flavobacteriales bacterium
ACCTGCAGCAGTAGAAGATCGGTACCAGCCACTGCCTGCACGGCCTGAAGGCAATCAAGTGTGCTTCGCCGATTTGCCAGGAGCGGTTCAAAGTGTCATGCACCTCACCCACGTGGTCAAGCTGGAGCCTGGACATCCCGATGCCATTGCTGCATCTGTCATGAATTCGATTCTTGGCGGGGGCGCATTTTCTGGCCGGCTGATGCAAAATTTGCGGGAGGATAAGGCATTCACCTATGGTGCGCGCTCGTCCCTATCTACGGACCCGGTTATTGGAACGTTTGACGCCTATGCCAACGTCAGAAACGAGGTGACAGACAGTTCAATCGTAGAATTTCTTCACGAAATCAAACGAATGACTGAAGAACCCGTTGAGGCTGCCAGCCTCCAAACCACCCTGAATTACATGACGGGGCGTTTTGCACAATCCCTGGAGCAACCCGAGACTGTCGCGCGCTTTGCCTTGAACACGGCGCTTTACGAATTACCGGAGGATTACTATGCCACGTATTTGGAGAAGCTCAACGCAGTGACGGCAGAAGATGTTCAACGCATGGCCATGAAGTACTTGCGGCCTAACAACCTCTACATTACCGTCGTCGGAAGCCGGGATGAAGTTGCTGCCGGGCTCAGCGCCTTCGATTCCGATGGTGAGATCAGTTTTTACGACGCTTTTGGAGAAACAGCGAAAGCACTGAACCCCGCTCCTGATGGAATGACGGCAGAAACCGTGTTTCAGCTTTACTATGAAGCGCGTGGTGGGGTAGAGAAGTTCGAGAAATTGAAGTCGATTCGGATGAATGGCACCATGCAACCCGCTCCAGGAATGACGTTCGAGGTGTTGAGGGAAACAACTTATGGCGTCGGCACCCGCCAAGCCGTGAGCATGGCAGGAACTGAAATGATGTCAGAGGTTGTCACTCCCGAAGGAGGACTGAGCAAAGCTCAAGGCGGCCAAGAAGAGATGGAAGAGAGCGACCACCTCGACGCATTGAAAGACCTCTACCCTGCTTATCTGTTGCACCTGGATGAACTCGGAATGACAGCAACGCTTGAGGGCATTGACGACACCAAGGCAACTCCTCAGCTCGTCATAGTGGTCGAAGGTGCCTCAGGAAACACGGAGTTGAGGTTTGACCTGATGAGCTCACTTTTGCTCGCGGAGTCTTCCATGCGTTCAGGCCCCATGGGTAACGTGCCTGTTTTGGTGAAATACGCTGAATACGAAGACGTCAAGGGGTTAAAATTCCCCATGTTAATTGAACAGACCGCTGGCGGACAAGCCCTGCCCATGCGGTTTGAGGAAATTCAATTGGATCCGAAAATTGACAGCAACCGTTTCAACTTGGACTGATGACGGAAACCGAATCCAACGCGTTTCCTCTGATTGCATTGCACGGTGTGAAACTCGCACGAGAGGAGCACATCGTGATGCAGGAAGTTGACCTGACCGTCCAGCGAGGAGAATTTGTGTACCTGCTGGGGGCGACGGGAAGTGGCAAAAGTTCTCTGCTAAAGGCACTCTACGGGGAATTGGCCCTGACCGCTGGCCGTGGAGAAGTTTGTGGATTTGAATTGGCATTGGTTCACTCCAAAAACGTCCATGAATTGCGGCGTCAGTTGGGAATTGTGTTTCAGGATTTTGCTTTGCTTCCTGACCGCACGGTGAATGCCAACCTTGAGTTTGTATTGAAATCTACCGGTTGGAAAGACTCTGCAGCGCGACAAAAGCGCATGGACGATTGCCTTCGAGCCGTTGGCCTCTCGGAAAAAGGCTATAAAATGCCGCATGAATTGTCGGGAGGGGAACAGCAGCGAGTTGCCATTGCGCGAGCCTTGTTGAATGACCCTCCCCTCATTTTGGCCGACGAACCCACAGGTAATCTCGACCCAAAAACCACGGAGGGCATCTTGAAATTGCTTCATGATTTGGCACAGTCCAACCGGTCTGTGCTCATGGCAACTCACGACCACGGTGCACCACGTCGGTTCGCAGGGAGAATTTTGCGCTGCGAAGGCGGCAGACTCCACGAGGATTTCATGGGATGAGTTCATTGCTGAGCATCGTCATTCCGGTTTTTCAATCGGAAACTGCATTGGCTCAAACGCTGGCCTCCATTCGAGCTGCAGATCCAAAAGGCGATTGGATTGAAGTTGTTATCCAAGATGGAACACCCGGTGCACAGTGCGATGAACCAGAAGGGAACCTGGCAATTCGCAGAATCGCCGAATTGGACGAAGGCATTTACGATGCCATGAACCGAGGAATGAAACACGCCTCAGGGAAGTGGGTCTTGTTTGCCGGAGCGGGGGACCTTTTGATGGATGGCCCTCGCTTGCGCCAGGCTCTTGAACAAGGAAATTTCCCCCTCCAAGTGTTTCAAACAGAGTTGTTGCCTCCCTTGGAGCCCGGGGTTCCTTCCTTCTACCCTGCTCAATGGAACCGCACGCTGCGGTGGAAGCACATCGTCCATCACCAGGGAATTTGTTACCTGCGGACGGCCCTGCCCGAATCGCCTTTTGATGAAGCGTGGATTGTCTTAGCTGATTATGCCTTGCATCTGCGTCTCTGGGAAGAGCACTGGCAAGCAGACCTGCACGATTTCACCGCCATGCAGGTAGCTCCTGGCGGTGTCTCTCGGTCCTTTCAACGAACACTCTACTGGGAAGAAGCTAGAATGAAACGCTCCATTTTGGGAACCTGGAGAGCGGCATCGCAGTGGCCTTGGATCGCAAGCAAGTGGTTGTTCAAAAAATGGAAAGCATTGTGATTTGGCGAGAATGGAGTAAATTTGAGATAACCGATCCGTCATGCAGCCAATCGCTCAACACCTCATTTCTTATTCCGTAGATACCGAGACCGAAGAAGCCGTCGCCTTAGAAACGGACCTCGGAGAGGAATGGCACATCGTGCTGTACAACGACGAAGAAAATACCTTCGACCACGTCATCAACATGTTGGTCAAGCACTGCAGCCATGACCCGCTGCAAGCTGAGCAATGCGCCGTAATCGTGCACTTCAAAGGCAAGTGCCAAGTGAAGACCGGATCTTATGAAATCCTCGAGCCGATCTGCACGAAGCTTCTTGAGGCGCAGCTGAATGCTGAAATCGAGCCCTGATTAACTGGCAGCCACCACGCCTTTCATTGACCGAATGGCTTTATGTGGATTCTCCGCATTGAAGGTAGAAGAGCCCGCAACCAAAACGGTCGCTCCCGCTTCATAGAGCGCGCTCGCGTTTTGTTCGTTGACACCCCCATCAATTTCGATGTGTGCCTCCACTCCTGCTGCATCCATCATAGCCCTTAACTGACGAGTTTTATCGTAAGTGCGCTGAATGAATTTTTGACCACCAAAACCTGGATTGACCGACATCAAGCAAACTAAATCAAGATCCTCCAATACCTCAGAGACGGAAGACACAGGGGTATGAGGGTTCAATGCAACCCCAGCCTTCATTCCCGCAGCTCTTATCGCTTGCAACGTTCGATGCAAATGCGTACAAGCCTCCACATGAACCGTCAAAACGTCCGCTCCCAAATCCGCAAAGCGCTGAATGTAACGGTCTGGATCGACAATCATCAAATGCACATCCAGTGGCTTCTTCGCATGACGCGCAATGGCATCCATTACGGGCATACCAAAACTGATGTTCGGCACGAAGACACCGTCCATCACATCCAGGTGAAACCAATCAGCCTCGGACGCATTAACCATTTCGATGTCGCGTTGCAAGTTGGCAAAATCAGAGGCCAACAAAGAAGGGGCAAGGAGTTGTTCCATGATGCAAAGGAAAGCCACAAGGTCTTTTTTCCGAACTTTACACCATGCAGGAGTTTCCAACAACGCAACCACGGATCATTGGATTGACCGGAGGCATCGGCTCAGGCAAGTCAACCGTGCTGCGTGCTTTCAACGCATTGGGAATTCCGGGGTGGAGTGCGGACGAAGCGGGACGTGAACTCTACCGAAAGGACGAGCAACTCAGGAAGTGGGTTGCTGAGCTGTGGGGTACGCAGTTGCTCGTGCTGAACAAAGAAGGCCAAGACATCGACATCAATCGGTCGCAATTGGCTCAAATCGCCTTCAACGATCCAGCTGCCCTTCAAGCTTTGTCAGCCCAAGTTCATCCGCGAATTGCCTTGGCCTTTGATGCCTGGTTCAAAATCCAATCTCAGCGCATGGTCCCTCCTCCTTTTGTAATCAGAGAAGCAGCTATCCTATTCGAATCAGGGACGGATGCCCACTGCGATTGGACCGTTACGGTCGAAGCTCCAGAAGAAGAGCGCATCAAGCGGGTTATGAATCGTGACCGGGTGACTGAAGCGGATGTTAAAGCGCGCATGTCGAGGCAATGGAGTGCACCAGCGCGAATTGAACGCGCAGATTTCGTTGTCCAAAACAGCGAGAACGAGCACCTACTAACTCAAGTAATGACCCTTGAAAAGAGGTGGTCTGTGGGTGAATTGTGAATAAATCCTGGCGATTCCACACGAGATTCCCTCGTACCTTAACCTCATGTTCACGGCTTGGTCTCACACAGAAATATGGGCGTTGATTGCCATGACGCTTTGGCTCTTGGAGGTATTCGTACCAGGAATGATTCTGGGTTGCCTCGGAACAGGCGCCCTGGGTGGCGTTGTTGCCGCGGCTTTGGGCGGTTCAATTGAGGTTCAATTGATTGCAGCAGCGGCCACCAGCATTGCAGCCTTTTTGTTCCTGCGCCCCTTGGCATTGAAGCACTGGTTCAAAGGTTCTGAAATAACCACAGGAACCGAGGCATTGGCTGGCCGGACAGCTCAAGTCACCGCACCTTTTGATGAAGCGTCCTTGATGGGGCGATGCAAAGTGGATGGTGATGATTGGCTCGCTCAGTGGGAAGCCACTGGTACTCCCCCACCTGCTTTGGGCAGCTTCGTTCGCGTCCTTCGTGCTGAGAGCAACATCCTCATTGTTACCGAAATATAAAAACCATGACCGCAGGCACTATTCTTTCCGTTGTATTATTTGTTATTGCAATTTCCATTGTGATCAAAGGTGTGCGCATCGTTCAGCAGAGCGAAACCATGGTCATCGAGCGGCTTGGTAAATACCACAAAACACTAGCTGCAGGCATCAACATCATCATCCCCATCGTGGATCGCCCCCGGCCAATCGCTTGGAGGAACCTGAAAGAGCAAGGTGGCCGACGCATCATTCAATATTCGAACAAGGAGCGTGTCGACATGCGCGAAACGGTGTTCGATTTCCCAAAGCAAGGGGTCATTACCAAAGACAATGTTGTCACCGAAATCAATGCTTTGATTTACTTTCAAATCGTTGATCCGATTAAGGCCATCTACGAAATCAACAACCTGCCCAATGCCATAGAGAAGTTGACCCAGACAACCCTCCGGAATGTCATTGGCGAGCTAGAATTGGATGAGTGCTTGACTTCAAGGGACACGATCAACATGAAACTGCGCACCATTTTGGACGAGGCGACCAACAAGTGGGGCGTCAAAGTAAATCGCGTTGAACTGCAAGACATCAATCCTCCAATGGACATCAAAGAAGCCATGGAAAAGCAGATGCGAGCTGAACGGACGAGGCGCGCGCAGATCATCGAAGCGGAAGGCATGAAACGCGCAGCAATCCTCCAAGCAGAGGGTCAGAGGGATGCAGAAATCAACGAGGCAGAAGGAAACAAACAATCCAGGGTTCTGAGGGCTCTCGGAGACGCTGAGGCACGACTTGCCATTGCCGAAGCTGAGGCTGAAGCCATCCGCAGAATTGCCGATGCCGTGAGCCAGACAAAAGCAGATCCTACGCAGTACCTCATTGCCGTTAGGTACATCGAGACCTTGCAACAGATCTTGAAGGACGGTGGTGCGGGTTCCAAGACCGTCTTCATGCCTTATGAGGCCTCTGGCCTCATGAGCAGCGTAGGTGGACTGAAAGAAATTCTCGAATCGAATAAGTAAAGCTTGCGTCGTGATTGAAACGCATTTGCCCAGGCAACTCTCAGGTCAGCGTTATGATCAGTATTTAGCGGCCGGTTGGTTTCGTGGGTCTGTTATGCTTTACAAAATGGACCTGTTGATCATGGACCAGCAACTTTGGTCTGTTGTCAACATCCGACTCAAACTCCCAACATTCACCCTTCGAAAGAGCCAGCGAAGGTGCATCCGCAAGGTCGAGCAAGCTTTTCAAGTGATTGTTCAGCCAGCCCAGTTGAACTTCCGGAGGGAAATGCTCTACCAGCAACACAAAGCGAGGTTCAAGGGGTTTGTCCATGGAACGCTCAGTGAATACCTGCACGCCGGATTTAATCGAACCGTTTTCAACACCATGGAAGTGGGGGTTTACGATGGGAAAAAGCTCATTGCCGTTAGCTACTTTGATTTGGGGCAAGAATCCATGGCCTCCTTGCTCGCAGTTTATGATCAAGACTACGAGGCCTTCAGCTTGGGACGTTACACCATGCTCAAAGAAATTGAATTTGGTCAACGCCATGGATTCAAGTGGTTTTATCCTGGGTACGTTTTGGATCGACCATCCTTGTTTGATTACAAAACGGAACTGGGACCTATGCAGTATTACACGCCCAACAAACGCTGGGGTGCTTATAGGAATCACAATCCGCAACAAAGCAAAGCCCTCGAGCTCACTCAAAACTCTGAAATGCTGTGCAAAGCACTGAAAGGTGCGGGCATTCACCACAAATTGCGGTTGTATCCATTCTTCAGCATGGCATATCTAGGGATTTGGACCCATCAGTTCCTGCCTTTGCCCGCCATTTGTGAATTGGGAAATGACCCTCACGGAACACTCGTCATCGGATGTGATCCTGTGAGTATGAAGTGGTTAGCTGGGCACATGCGCCCTTGTCCCAACGAGAGCCAATTCATGAACCGTGAACACGCTGCGGAATATGAAGATCCGGATGCTTACCTCAGCCACCTGATGGAATTTGAGCCTTTGCCGCTAACCCTTCACACCATCGAAGACGTGCTGGATTTTGCGCTTCATTGGACTGAAAGCAATGCCTTTGTCCCGATGTTTCCGATGATTCAAGAAACCACCAAGCCATGAACTCACTCATCAGTTGGAATGTCAATGGCTTGAGAGCGGCTGTGCAAAAGGACTTTGATGCCCAAATTGGAGCGCTCTCCCCCGATGTTCTATGCTTGCAAGAAACCAAGGCTCAAAATGACCAAGTTGAGGAAGCCATTCGTGGCGTAGCGTCCTTGGAGGGCTACCACCTGACATGTTCTTCAGCTGTAAAAAAAGGTTACTCTGGAACAGCCATTCTGAGCCGGGTGAAGCCGGTTGCGGTCACCGAGGGAATTGGCCTGAACGATTTCGATCAGGAAGGACGAGTGATTTGTGCAGAGTTCGACGACCTCCAAGTCGTTACCGTGTATACTCCTAATGCATCCTCAGGCCTCAAACGCCTGCCTTTTCGCCAGGACTGGGACGTTCATTTTTCGAAATACATCGCAGCATTGGATGCCAAGAAACCGGTCATCGTATGTGGTGATTTGAATGTAGCCCATTGCCCCATTGATTTGGCTCGTCCCCAGTCGAACTACAACAAAACGCCCGGTTACACCCAAGTCGAAATTGACGGACTATCTCACCTCTTGGAACATTCCAAGCTCGTGGATGCCTGGCGCGCTCAACATCCAGAAGAAGTGAAATACAGCTGGTGGAGTTACCGAGGGGGCGCTCGCGAAAAGAACGTGGGCTGGCGACTCGACTACACCCTCGTCAGTGAGCGATTCATGGAGCGGGTTAACAGCACTGAAATTCGGAATGACATCTGGGGCAGCGACCATTGCCCAGTGGCCATCAATTGGTCATGAGCTGCGCATACAAAGCGTGACATTGCGCGGGTGAACTGAGTGAGAAAAGTTGAGGGAGAGCGGTTTTAATTCGCTCAAACACTTAAAACCACTCACTATGACTGCGCTTAAATTATCCGTTTACCTTTCAACTTTTCTGGCCCTAGGAGCATGCAACCAAGCGTTGAGCCAAGCCGCCCCACCCTGCACAACTTGCGCCGGGGATTTAGATGGCAATGGCTTAATTGGACTGGAAGACCTATTTGAGCTTCTCACATGGTATGGCTCTAGTTGTCCTGTGGACTCTTCAGGCACAGCGGACCCCGCTTCGACGGTTTACGTTTCAGAAATACACTACAACCCCTCTACCCTGCAAGGATCTGATTTGGATTTTGAGTTCATCGAACTCCATAATCCATCCGAAACAGGGGCACAACTTTGGGGGTGGTCTTTGGAGGGGGCCGTCAGCCTCCTGTTTCCTACCCATGCGAACATCGCACCGGGAGAATTTCTGGTCGTAGCTCGCAATGCGGATTCACTTTGCACGCAAGTGCCCAGTGGCGTTCCCTGCCTGCAATGGGATGCTGGAGAAGGCCTGAATAACAGTGGAGAGACCATCGAAATCCGGCGTGGAGATGGCTCCTTGAGCGATCAGGTCGCCTTCGAGGACAACGACGGATGGGTCGGTGCGCCGGACGGATCTGGGCCAAGCTTAGAATGGATGGACATCGGGTTAGACAACGACGACCCGGCAAGTTGGGCGGCGTCATTTATTTTTGGGGGAACACCCGGCCTACCGAATAGCATGTGGGGACTCAGCGACCCCGAGTGAGCTAGTTTGCCAAAGGCAGCTTGGTGCGAATTCCGTTCACCTCAACTTCCAACGGCTGGCCTTTCAACAAGGACACATGGGTTCCATTCTCATCCACAAGGACATCCAACAAGCGCTCGCGGAATTGTATTGCAAACCGGAATGAGGTCCATTGATGGGGCAGTCTCCCGTTGAAAACTGGAATGCCATGCTTCACGCGAAAGCCGCCAAAACCCTCGACAACTGAAAGCCACGTGCCAGCCATGGAAGTGATGTGCAGTCCTTGATAAGCTTCCGCGTTGTAATCGTCCAAGTCCAAGCGAGCCGTGCGCAAATAGAGCTCATAAGCTTGGTCCGTTCGCCCAAGCATCGCCGCGAGAACAACGTGAACGCATGGGGACAGACTCGATTCATGGACGGTTCGTGGCTCATAAAAATCAAAATTGGCTTCGTGCTGCTCCCTGGAAAAATCATCCTCAAAGAAGTACAGTCCTTGAAGTACGTCTGCTTGTTTGATGAAGACTGAACGTAAAATTCGATCCCATGACCAGTGCTGATTGATTGGACGATGTGCAGGGTCTAGGTCTTTTACCATTTCCTGTTCCTTGTCCATGAATCCATCTTGTTGAAGCCAAACTGGGGACCCTTGTAGTTTTGGCAAGTACATGCCATCAGCCTTGCTTTTCCAATCAGCTAGCTCCGTGGTTTCATCGATCGAGAATTGTTCCACCCAATGCCTCCACACGTCTGGTTCCTTTTCGCGCACTTCAACTGCAACCGATAACGTGTACCGCATGCACCAGGCTGCGAGGTAGTTCGTGTACCAATTGTTGTTTACGTTGTTTTCATACTCGTTGGGACCGGTAACCCCCAGCATCACCCAAGCGTCCCGCTGCGAGGACCAATTGACACGCTGGGCCCAAAAACGAGCAATGGCGAGCAAAACGGGGAATCCCTTATCCAAGAGATAAGCCTCGTCACCGGTGTACCGCACATAATTGAATATGGCGAATGCCATTGCTCCGTTTCGGTGAATCTCCTCGAAGGTAATTTCCCATTCATTGTGGCATTCCTCACCATTCATCGTGACCATGGGATACAATGCCGCACCTGCTGTGAACCCCAACTTTTCGGCATTTTCAATGGCTCGACTGAGGTGGGCATGGCGGTAGGCCAACAACTGCCTCGGAACCTCAATTGGATGCGTGGCCAAGAAAAACGGAAGGCAATAGGCCTCCGTATCCCAATATGAAGCACCACCATATTTTTCACCGGTGAATCCCTTGGGACCAATGTTGAGTCGCTCATCATCCCCTCGATAAGTCTGATTCAATTGAAAAACATTGAACCGGATGCCTTGTTGTGCGCTCACATCCCCTTCGATGACGATGTCTCCTGTCTCCCAAATCCTGAGCCAAGCGGCTTGGTGGGATGCTTTCAAAGCATCAAAACCGGCAAGAGATGCTGACTCACTCACGCCATGCGCTGCATCTGCAACCGCTGCGATCGGGTGATGCAAGGAAGACGTCAAACCGATGAACTTGTCAACCCTAACCTGCTGGTTTTGAGACAAAAGGCCTTTACGAGAAATCAAGATTCGATTCCCTTCGTGAACCAAGGCGTTCGCCCCAAAGTCCTGGCCTGAATCAATGACCGCGTGCATCGATGTGGCTACGGTAAACGCTGTTTTGTGCGTCGTGTTGACTACCGAAGCCCACCCCTCAGCTGTGGAGGCATCTACTGAATCTACCTTCCAAAACTCGTCCGACCAGTTGGAGTCTTCATTGAAGACATCACCATCCAATCCAGGACGCACCGTCACCTCCACCTCATCAGACAATGCTGTTACAGTGAAACGAATCGCAGCCACATCAGGCTGCGCCATCGAACAGAAACGCTCCGACTCCATCCGGATACGCTTGCCATTTCCCAAGGTCAGCTCCACCTCTCTCCGAAGCAAACCGTGACGCATGTCCAACTCCCTTTTGAAAAAATCTATGGACTTCGCCTTGGCCAAATCAACCATTTCTCCATCCACCAATACATCGATCGCAATCCAATTGGTCGCATTTAAGACCTTCGCAAAGTATTCTGGATAGCCATTTTTCCACCATCCCACTTTGGTCTTGTCTGGGTAATAGACCCCCGCGACGTAACTGCCGCGCAACGAATCACCCGAATACTGTTCTTCAAAGTTTGCCCGCTGACCAAATCGGCCGTTGCCGATAGAAAAAATGGACTCAGAGCGGCGGACGTCCTGTGGATTCCAACCAGATTCTATGACCGACCACGGGTGGATTTCTAAGTAAGGTTTCATGCATGCATCAATTCATTGAAAGCACAGAACCTACTGCAGACTGGCTTGAACCGAGGCCCAAGAATGACCGACGAAACCAGACCACACGACATGTGCCTTAGAAAGGACTTGTTCATCCCCAATTCCAACAACAGGAAAACCACCAGCCAAAGCTGCTTCGACCCCTGCTGTCGCGTCTTCGAACACCAGGCATTCGTGCGGATCCATCTCCAACGCCTGGGCGCCCAGGTGGAAGACCTCAGGGTCAGGTTTGGATAAGGTAATCTGGTTGCCATCAATGATGGCGTCAAACATGGATTTCAGCCCAATGAGGTCCAGAATTCGAGGAGCATTTTTACTAGAAGAACCCAACCCGATGCGCACCCCATGAACTTGAAGATCCTCCATAAACTCAATCACTCCAGGAAGGATGTCAGCTGGGGACATCTCTTCGATCAATTGCAGGTAGTGGCGGTTTTTCTTCTCCATCAACTGCAATTTCGTTTGGGCATCCAACACCAGGTTTCCCTGATGCAGAATCACCTCCAAACTGTCCACGCGCGACAACCCTTTCAAGGCTTCATTGTCTGCTTCGCTGAAGGGAATGCTCAACTCCTCAGCCAACCGACTCCAAGCGACAAAATGGTGCTTTGCCGTATCGACAAGAACACCATCGAGGTCGAATAAACAGGCGCGCAAATTCATGTCATCTTAAGCTCGAATGTCCGCAGGTAGAATGTGCTCAACGTGGTAGTTTGCGAGCCCATCAATTGGACGTTTGGTAATGCTCCCTACTCGGATGTCCTCGCGATCACAAACGTGTCGCAAGACATCCTGAAAGTGATACGCCACAGAACCAACAAAATTAACTTCCACTGATTTGTAGTTTGAGAAGCATTTGATGTGAACATCAACAAATGCCTGGAACCCCTCCTCTAACCAAGAAATGACTTGCGTTTTGTCCTGGTGGCGTCCAAGAAAGGTCATGAAACTCGCGAGGAACACATTGGCGTTGGGCTCTTTGTACACGCGATTGACCAAGTCGTCTTTCGTGAACCCAAAGGTCGAAACGAAATCCTCTTCAATGACTGGGTCAAGCTTTTTATACAAATGCGTGGAGATCAAACGCTTACCAAACCAAGATCCACTGGCCTCGTCACCGAGGATGTAGGCCAAAGCCGGAACTTCCTCGCTCACCGAATGGCCATCGAAATAACAGGAGTTGGATCCCGTCCCGATGATGCAGGTAATTGCAGGTTCCCCAGAATAGGTGCTGAAAGCAGCGCCCTCCAAATCGTGGCCAACGTGAACTTTCGCATTCGTGAACACCCGTTCCAACCCTTCACGGATGATGGAGCACAGTGCTTCTGAACTGCTACCAGCACCATAGAAGTAAACGAATTCGATCTCAGCGGCCAATTCCGCAGCCTTGGGCGATGCAAGCATCTTTTCTTGCACCAAATCCGCGTTGTGGAAATAAGGATTGAATCCCATGGTGTGAAATTCTGTTTGCACATGGCCTTGATCGTCAATGCACAACCAATCACACTTGGTAGAACCGCTATCAGCTATTAATATTTTCAAAACTTCCGAAGGATTGGGTGGGTGGGTATCAAATGCGTTGCACCAAGTCGGCGACACGGGTGGCATAACCAGCCTCGTTGTCGTACCAACCAAACACCTTCACCAAGGTGCCGCTTACCTTGGTCAAGTCCGCATCAAAAATGCAGCTGTGTGGATTCCCAACGATGTCCACCGAAACGATGGGATCTGTGTTGTACTCCAAAATGCCCTTCATCGCGCCCTCGGCAGCCGAGCGCATCGCCGCGTTGACTTCTTCCGCAGTTGTTCCTTTCCGCACGACGCAAGTCAAATCCGTAACGGAGCCCGTTGGAGTTGGAACACGCACAGCAAGTCCGTCCAATCGTCCAGCAAGTTGAGGAAGAACGAGTCCCACAGCTTTCGCTGCTCCGGTGGATGTAGGGATCATCGACAAAGCTGCTGAGCGCGCCCGGCGCAGGTCCGAGTGAGGCGCATCTTGGAGGCGCTGATCGGCCGTATAGGCGTGAACAGTCGTAATGAACCCTGACTCGATGCCGAATTGATCATCGAGGACTTTCGCCATTGGAGCCAGGCAATTTGTCGTGCAAGACGCATTGGAAACGATGGTGTCCTCAGGGGTCAGGATGCTGTCATTCACACCCAATACGATGGTCTTCAAGTCCCCCTTCGCGGGAGCACTGATGATCACCTTCTTCGCTCCCGCTTGAATGTGTGCGCTCGCCTTCACAGCGTCCGCGAACACCCCGGTGCTTTCAATGACAGAATCAACCTGGTGCTGGCCCCAAGGCAAGTCAGCCGGGTTGCGCTCCGCCGAAATCGATACAACTTGGCCATTGACTACCAAATTTCCCCCTTCAACGGCCACTGTTCCGTTGAATCGACCATGGATGCTGTCGTACTTCAATAGGTGGGCCAGGGTGTTGACATCGGTCAAATCGTTGATGGCCACAACCTGAACATTTTCGCGTCCTTGGAGTTGCCGAAAAGCGAGGCGGCCGATTCGGCCAAAACCGTTAATTGCAATGCGTTTCATAGTCTATGTATATGGGTTCAATGGGTCAGATGGATAGGATTTGAGCAATTCTCACTTCATCTTGAAGCGATTGCGTCTTATTGCTAATGGCTTCTTCGAAAGAAGCAAAACGAACGTCGTCATGCACGAAGCCCGCCATGACGTTGGTTTTTCCGTCCAGCAGGGCCTCTGTCGCAGCCACTCCCAATCGGGAAGCTAAGACGCGATCGAAACAACTGGGGTCTCCCCCGCGCTGCAAGTGCCCCAAAACGGTGATTCGGATTTCATAATGACTCGAAATCGCATGAACCTTTTTCGCAATCTCAAAGGCTCCGCCTTCCGGGTGCCCTTCTGCGACGATAACAATGCTCGAAGTCTTGTTGGAGGCTTGTCCTTTGTCCAGAACTTGAACAAGGTCTTGAATGCTCAGCCCAGTCTCTGGGGTCATGACGGCGACAGCTCCCGTAGCGATTCCTGTTTGAAGGGCAATGAAACCACTGTCACGGCCCATGACTTCTACGAAGAAGAGCCGGTTGTGGCTGTCCGCAGTGTCCCGGATTTTATCGACCGCTTCAACGACTGTGTTGGTGGCTGTATCGAAGCCAATGGTGTAATCTGTTCCGGCCAAATCGTTGTCGATGGTGCCTGGCAGTCCCACCACTGGGAAACCCGTTTCATGGTTGAAATGCATCGCGCCAGTCAACGTCCCATTGCCGCCGATTACGACCAACCCTTCCACCTCATGGTGCAGGAGGTTCGCATGCGCTTGAGCCCGGCCCGCCTCTGTGCGGAAAGCCTCACATCGGGCGCTTTTGAGGATGGTTCCTCCACGGCCCAAGATCTTCGCCACGCTCCTGACGTGCAGGCGCTTGAAGTCTCCATCAACTAAACCTTGATACCCTTGGAATACGCCGACGACCTCCGATTCATGATACACGGCCGTTCTTACCACAGCACGAATGGCGGCATTCATACCTGGCGAGTCCCCGCCTGACGTCAACACTGCGATTTTCTTCATCCGATTCGACAAAATGTTTCGAGATTTCTCTCAAATTGAGCCGCGAAGTTAAGCACGGAATCCATGCACACCACCCCTAAGTGTATCCAATACACTTCAGAGGCAAATTGACTAACTTTGACACCTAATGAATACGGCAACCCTGCAAGTTTCTGTCGATTGTGTCATTTTCGGATACGATGACGACGGATTGAAAGTGCTCCTCATCGAACAACGCCCCCCTGCGGCGGAAGATGGCGCCCCCATGTCCATTCAGCACGCCCTTCCCGGTGATTTGATTTGGCAAGATGAAAGCCTCGATGATGCTGCCCAACGCGTCCTCTATGAGCTGACCCGCCTCGATGGCATCTACATGAAGCAATTTCATGCTTTTGGTGATCCCAACAGGGTGCGGGAACCCAAAGATCAAGTTTGGTTGCAGTCTTTCAGGAATCAACCCGAGGCCCGAGTCCTCACGGTGGCATACTACGGCTTGGTCAGCCTGCATGAGCACACGCCCGTTCCAGCTTCGTTCGCTGGAAGCACGAACTGGATTGACATCTCTGACATGCCAGATTTGGCCTTTGACCACGATTCCATTGTCGCCGGAGGCTTTCACACGCTCAAGGAACAACTGGAAAGCCACTACATCAGCTTTGAACTGCTCCCTAAGAAATTCACATTGAGCCAATTGCAGACCTTGCATGAAATCGTTTTGAATAAGAAGTTGGACAAACGGAACTTCAGAAAGAACGTCAAACGCATGAGCCACGTAGTGCCTCTAGATGAAAAACAAACAGGCGTGCTGCACAAGCCAGCCCAGCTCTTTTCGTTTGAGCCTGATTCGATTGAAGAATGATCCGGCTGCCACTAGCCCTTTGCGCCGCCATTTGCTGCCAAGCGACCCTGGCCCAATGGTCGACTCCCGAGGGAGAGGTGCCTTTTCAAGACGAACTGGCTTCGGTGAAGATCTCGTTGGCTGTCTCTTCATGGGATGCCTTGTTTCACCCGGATAGCGTTTGGTCTGATTTCGAGCACTCGGCCACCTTCGTATACCTAGCAGATGGCATCTCAGACACCCTCGAAAATGTGGGCTTCCGGCTGAGGGGGAACACTTCAAGAACTTCAGGGAAAAAGTCCTTCAAGGTGAGCTTTGATCGATTTGATGAGTCGTTCCAATGGCGGGGTTTGGATAAGATGAACCTGAACGGTGAGCACAATGACGTGAGCATGAGTCGCGCGCGCCAAATCCACAGTTTTTTCAACGAATCTGGCATTCCGAGCAGCCGCGCCAGCCATGTTCGCCTTTACATCAATGACCAATACCGTGGGCTTTACACCAACGTCGAACACATCGATGGGGAGTGGCTGGAGAAACGCTTGCCGCATGCTCACGGAAACCTTTGGAAATGCACTTACCCTGCAAACTTGCATGACAATGGCCCCAACGGTTCGGATTATCAATTCACGCCCAGTTGGTCGAACACCCGGGTTTATGACTTGAAAACAAACGAAACTGAAGACGACTATTCCGCTCTTGCCCAGTTCATTAACGATTTGAACAACCTTCCTTTGACCGAACTCCCCTGCGCCATAGAAGATCAATTGGATGTCAATGGATACCTCCGTGCAGCGGCAGGAGAAATTCTGGCCGGTCATTGGGACAATTACATTGGAAACCAGAACAATTTCTACCTCTACCAGCGCACCACAGATGGACGAATCTCCTACATTCCATATGACCTGGACAACACATTAGGCGTGCAGTGGTTTGGGGAGTGGATCATGCAAGACCCCTACAACTGGACCAATGATTACCGCCCCCTCTACACGCGGTTGATGCAAGTGGATCTTTACCGAAACTTGTTCACCTGGCACATGCGAGAACTTTTGGCCACCGCCTTCCAAGTGGATGCGTTCGAAGCCCAGCTTCAGTCGTGGCATGACATGGCGAACGATGCCGCCTCGGACGACACATTCTATTCCCTGGATTACGGATTTGATTTCATTGATTTCTCATCGTCCATCAGCGAAAACTACGGCCAGCACATCCCCTATGGCATTGTGCCCTTCGTAGGAGGCAGGTCTGCTTCTGCTTTGCTGCAACTCGATCCCGAATTGCCGCATCCAGGTTGGCTCATGGGGTGGGCTACTGGGCCTGTTACGGATGGAAACTTGGTGGTTGAAGCGATCGTTTATGGCAACCTAACGGAAGTGAACGCCTCTGTGCAATTTGACAACGGGGCCATCGAATTGCACCCAATGACCGATGACGATGGTGATGGAATTCATAGCGTGAACTTGAGCACGGAGGGGCATGAAAAGGCAGCGGTTCAAGTTGTCGCCTCCTTTGAATCGGGTGCCACCCGCACTTCTCCTTGCACCCCGCAATTGGTCTGGACGGCTCCGCTGAATTCCCCCCTGAAGCTCAACGAGATCATGCCCCTGAACAACTCCTACGTGACGGATGAGAACGGAGGGCATGCCGACTGGGCCGAACTCACCGTCGTAGAAAATGGAGGAACCGAGTTGCTCTCTGATTTTTTCCTGACCAATCGCCGAACCGAGCCTTACCGGTGGCGACTTCCCGAAGCCACCTTATCAGGCGGTGATCACTTGGTGATTTGGTGCGATGACGACCCGGAGGAAGGCAACCTGCACGCCCCGTTCAACTTGGACGCCTCGGATGACGCACTGTACATCATGGCGGTGGTTGAAGGCGAACCTCGGGTGGTCGACTCCTTCCAATGGAGTAACGCCTTGCCCAACATGAGCTGGGCTCGCCTGCCCGATGGCATCGGAAATTGGGAAATCTGCACCTCGAGTTCGGACGTTTCACCCACGCCGCATGAAGCGAATGAAACCGGAGCTGGGATGGACCTCCATCAACACTTGACTGCACCGCCTTATCCGAATCCCATGCTCCGCGGGGAGGAAGGAACAGTTACTGGCGCCGTGTCTGGCGAAGTGCTCGATGCAACTGGACGCACCGTGATTGAATTCGCAGGGGAGCACTGGTCGGCTGCCAGCATGCCATCCGGATGCGTTGTCATTCGCTGGCAGACCGAAGATGGCGTTTGGCATCACTCCCCTATTCTTATCATTGACTAACCTACTTGCATGAAAACCATGTTGAAACCTGCCAGTTTTTTACTCCTTCTCTTGAGCTTCACCGCGTTAGGCAAAAGCCAAATCATCTGGACGGACCCGGCATTCCCAACCCAAGATGACAACGTCATGCTCTACTACAACAGCAACCTGGGTTCTGGAGGACTAGCTGGTGTGATCCCTGTATACATTCACACGGGGGTCATCACAAGCGCGAGCATTGGACCGAGCGATTGGCAACATGTCCAAACCAACTGGGGCACTGCAGACCCCAATGCCGTCATGAACCCCGAAGGAGGTGGACTGCATAGCTTTGATTTTGGAGGCCAAACGCTTGCTGAGTTTTACGGATTAAACACCGGTGAAACCATCGAGTCATTGGCCATGGTCTTTCGCAATGTCAACGGCAGTTTGGAAGGAAAAAACTCAGACGGATCGGACATTTTCTACAGCATCAGCGACGGATCATTTTCGGCCTCTTTCCTCACCCCCGAGTCCGGATCGGCTTTATTGAACTTGGGCGAATCCTTGAATGTTCAGGGCCTGGCGTCGGAGTCAGCAGACTTGGAGCTTTTCGTCAACGGCTCCTCCGTTGCGACCAATGCAGGAACGGCATTGAATTACACGTTTGAAGCGGCAACGAGCGGGTCATTCGACCTCCTGTTAGAGGCCGTAAACGAGAGCGGGGCGAGCACCAGCGCATCAGCCACGTTGCACGTTTTACCGGAAAATTCGCCCATCGGCTCAGTCCCAAGTGGCAGCCAAGACGGAATCACCTACCTCAGTGACACCTCCGTTCGGTTGCAGCTTTACGCCCCCTACAAGGATTTTGTTTTTGTCGTTGGAGACTTCAACGATTGGGAACTCAGTTTGGATTACCTGATGACGCGATCGCCTGATGCGACGCAGTATTGGATCGAGATTGATGGCCTCAACCCCAACGAGGAGTACCGC
>DAISXU010000043.1:0-18159 GCA_036825655.1 Flavobacteriales bacterium
GGGCAAATCGGTAATGCTTGTGATAGCCGTATGCGATTTTATCGAGGTAGTCACTGGGCAAGTCTTGCTCGTAACTCCTGCCACGTTGCATGATTTGATTCCGGATGCGCGCCCGATTGGGATCGAGGATCGCGATGACTTCGGGCGTGGCAACTTGTTGCTCCATCAAGCGATACATGGTGCGGAAAAGCTTGTATTCGGCAACTGGTAAATTGGCCTTGGCAAAAATCAGACTTTTGGCAAAGCTGTAATCGCTTACCACCTGCTGGCGAAAGAGGTTCCGCGCACCGAGGATGTCACGCATTTGGCGGTATCGGTCACTCACAAAAGCCAATTCGACAGAAAAGGCATGGTTGTCTGGATCGGCGTAAAACCGCTCCAAGAAGGGGTTCTCCTCAAACCGTTCGAGCAGCAACTCACTCCCAATTTGCTCAGCCAAGAGCTTGGCAAAGGTGGTTTTGCCTGCCCCGATGTTTCCTTCAATCGCGATGAAGGCATAGGGTGAATGGGGGGTGGTGTTCATGCGAGCGGTGCGTCGAGCCTGCGAACGGGTGTGGTGTCCTTGCAGGCGGCCAAAATAGTGCGCACAGATTGATCTGCGCCCGCGATCCACAAATCGGGTGCAATTTCTGCCAACGGTTCGAGTACAAAACGGCGGGAAGCCAAACGCGGGTGAGGAACGGTCAATTGATGCGATCGGAGTGCACGGCCATCTATGGCCAGTACGTCACAATCGAGGGTTCTGCTCATGTAAGTGGTAGAGGCATCCTCACGAACACGGCCCGCAGCCGATTCAATAGCGGCCAATTGATTCCAAATTTGGTCCATCGAATCGTGGGTGTTCCAAGCGCCCACTGCATTGAAGAATTTGGGCGTGCCTTCCGGCATTCCCCATGCTTCTGTTTCATAAACGCTCGAGAGCATCAATGAATCGCCCCAAACCTGATTGATGTCCAGCACGGCGCGTTTTAAATGGCCCATCCGGTCGCCCAGATTTCCCCCGAGTCCAACGTAAACCAACATGGTTCAAAAGTACAAACACGCTGGGCCGAACACATTTTTTACATTTATTGAGTTGTCTGCAGTCCGTAACTTCGCTCAAATATCTAAGTGCCATGTCTTTCTCAAAAAACGTTCTTTCCAGCTTTCTTGGTTCAACCGTAGCGCTGTTGGTCGGAGGTAGCCTATTGATTTTCATATTTGTATCCGCTTTGGTAGGTGGATTGGTTGCGGCTTTTTCAGATGCCAATGATGGGTCCGCGGATTTGGAGATGCCCGTGGCCAGCGTGTTGCGTGTTGCGTTTGATGACGTTATCGTAGAGCGGGGAACGCAGACGCCTACCTTGAACTTGGGCGATTTGAGTGCAGACATGCCCATGGGGTTGGACCAAATTTTATCTGCCTTAAAGCGTGCAGCGGAAGATGACCACATCAAAGGCATCGCATTGTGTGTTTCTTCAGTGGCCGCTGCGCCGTCCACCCTGTTGGATTTGCGTCGGGGGTTGGAGGAATTCAAGGCCTCAGGGAAGTTCATCATGGCCTATGCGGAAACCATGTCGTTGGGTGCGCTGTATCTGAATTCAGTGGCTGATGAACTTTACCTTCATCCAAATGGAGGTGCCGAATTGGCTGGCATGAGCTTAGAGACGACCTATTTCACGGGCATGCTGGAAAAAGTTGGCGTGGACATCACCGTTGTCCGAGGGCCAGACAACGAGTTCAAAAGTGCCGTGGAGCCCTTCGTTCGCAAGGAAATGAGTGCATCCAACCGCTTGCAGATGGAAGAACTCTTGTCAGACATTTGGGATGAAGTAAGAAGTGGAATTGCAGAGGGCCGCGGCTTGTCCGAGCAAGAAATTGATGACATGGCTGAGAATCTCCTCCTTCGCTTGCCTGAGGACGGAGTGGAGTTAGGTCTGTTCGATGGGCTGTTGTACGCAGACGAATTTGATGCCGCTGTGGAAGAGGCACTTGGCGAAGAGCCGGAGTATGCTTCCATTGGGGAATACGCTCTTCCGGAGCGGTTCTTGGGCAAGTCGTTCGAGCAATTGGAAGACCTCGCGGCGATGTTTGAAGGCATCGAGAAGGGCACAGACTTGGACGAAAGCACCTTGGGGGCGCCTGTGGCGGTGATTTATGCTGTAGGCGGAATAGAAAGTGGGGAAGGAGACGAGGAGACCATTGGGTCCGAAACATTGGCAGAAGCGATTCGATCGGCTCGAATGGCGACAGACGTGAAGGCGGTGGTGCTTCGTGTGAATAGCCCGGGAGGCTCGGCACTGGCGAGTGATGTGATTTGGCGTGAAACCAAATTGCTCAAAGAAGCCGGTAAGAAATTCGTGGTGAGCATGGGGGATTACGCTGCATCTGGGGGGTACTACATTTCGGCAAATGCAGACCGGATTTATGCGAACGCCACTACCATTACCGGTTCCATCGGCGTATTTGGGATGATCCCAAATGCGAAAGAGTTGTTGGAAGATAAAATGGGTTTGGCTTACGATGAGGTCTCCACCCATGCTCACGCGGGCATGGGATTGAACGCCGCCTTGGATGCTGTTCAGTTGGAGGCCATCAACGAAGGTGTCACCGACATCTACAATGATTTCGTGCAATTGGTTGCGGAAGGAAGGAGCCTCTCCGTTGAACAGGTGGACGAAATCGCTCGCGGAAGGGTTTGGTCGGGTTTGGATGCACAAGCTGTGGGCTTGGTGGACGAAATTGGCAACCTCGAAGATGCCATCGCGTTTGCAGAGTCCTTCGCGGGATTAGAGGCGGGCTCGGATCGGGTTTACTTGCCTGAGCACGGTGATCCGTTTGAGGCCTTCATCGAGGATTTGATGGGTGTTGAATTGGCCTTAGGAAAGTTGGGTTTTTCTTCGGAAGAAGTGAAGGAGTTCCGCTCAGTAGCGCGGATGGTGCGAGGTGGAGATCGGATTCAAGCCCGGTTGCCTTTTTCGATTCAAGTGCGTTGAGGACATTCCGACAGATAACGGGGGGCGTATATTAGCCCAATGAATCGTCTAATGATCTATGCGGTTTGGGGAATAGCGTTGGCCATGGGGCTTGGTTGCATGACCCGGGCAACAGAAGAGTTGCCATCTTCAGGCCAATGGGAGGAGGCTGCTTTTGACATCCTATCGGCTGAGGTGAACGGTGATGCCTTGCAGCTTACGATTCAATATGGGGGCGGATGCGGAGCGCATCAGTTCGAAGGTGTTTCTGCTGGACCGTTGATGAAGAGCATGCCGCCGAAGCAACCTTTAAAAGTTGTGCACCGCACGACGGGTGACCCCTGCAGGGCACTGATTGAGGAAGAATTGACGATCGAATTGAAACCCTGGCGAGCTGCACCTCACGGTGTGACCGTCATCCTGCTTGAAAATTGGAACAATCCTTTAATCTATGAATACGATTAGAAAACTACACGCAAAAGGGGCGCTGCTTCTTGGCTTTACCCTGTGTGCGCTCGTTGGTGCTCAAGATGCCGAAGCGCAAATCAGCCGGGGCGGCGCTCCCCAATGGAATGCCTTCGGTTTTGAAGAGTTGCCCATTCTGCGCATGCCTTCCATAGACCGCGAGGCTTTGGCGGCTCAAGATGCCGTAACGGATTTGTACAAGGAGGCGCCTTGGAGATTTGGCGTTGAATACGATGTGAACATTGATCCTGCAGTTGATGGTCACTGGACGGAAGAGGGAAATGAACGAGTTTGGCGGTTAGCTGTCGAATGCCCTGAAGCCCTAGGCATTAGCTTCTTGTTCGATGCTTATCACCTTCCAAAAGGAGGTCAGTTGTTTGTTTGGAGCGCAGATCACGACGATTTCATTGGAGGATTTGATCATCGCAACAACAAAGAATGGGGGAGCTTGGCTTTGGGCCAAACCCTCGGCGACCGCGTTGTCATTGAGTACCGTGAGCGGCTTGATGTGGCATTCCCGGCGGAATTGCACATCAGCCAGGTGGTGCACAGCTACCGCAGCATTCAACGCCGCGCTGCGGTGGTGGCGGATGAGTTGCTGGAACGGGGGCCTTATGGGAATTCCGGAGCGTGCAATGTGGGCATCAATTGCCCGGAAGGGGATTTATGGCAAGTGGAAAAGCGCAGCGTTGCCTTGATTTTGTCGGGTGGCTTTGCGAGCTGCACTGGAGCTCTGGTGAACAACACCCTTCAGGATGGAACGCCCTATTTTCTCACGGCGAATCACTGTTTGGGAAATCCCAACAATTGGACCTACCTCTTCAACCACGAATCCACCTCGTGCACAGGCAATACCGGCCCTACGAGTGACATCATCAGTGGAGGCACATTGCGCGCGAGCAATGGAGGTTCGGATGTGGCCTTGGTGGAGCTGTCCGAGGTGCCCCCCGCATCGTACAATGTGCAATACGCCGGTTGGGACCATTCGGGCACGACACCCGCCAATGTGACTGGAATTCACCACCCCAGTGGAGACTTGAAAATGTATTGCTTTGATGAAGATGGCCCGTCTGCCCAAAACCAATCCGGCGCTGCTGTTTGGTACATCAATCAATGGGAAATCGGCGTTACGGAGCCCGGGTCTTCCGGTTCGCCCTTGTTTGACGAGAACCACCGAATTGTCGGTCAACTGTATGGAGGAGGCGCTGCGTGCAACGGATCAGTGAACAATGGACAGCCCGATTGGTATGGGCGATTCAATGTGAGTTGGGACGCAGGTGGTTCTGCATCCACCCGGTTGATGGATTGGTTGGATCCCAGCGGAAGTAACGTGGCGGCCTTGGACGGATGGCCAGAAGGCTCCATTAGCTATGCAACAGACGCCACGGTGGGAGTGACGGGGTTGCCAGAAGAAGTTCTTTGCGGCAGCGGACAGGTAATTCCCAGTGTCCTATTGACGAACATGGGAACAGATGAATTGAATTCTGCCACCATTTACTACAGCTACAACAGCTTGAGTGGTTCCAGCCTCAATTGGACGGGCAGTCTTCAGCAATATGCAAGTCAAACCGTCGAGCTGCCGGCAATGACGGCCATTGATGGCACCAACACCATTGATGTTTGGGTGGAAAACCCGAACGGAGTACTCGACGAAAACTCGGGCAACAACGAAATCACGGCGACGTTTACAGCCTATGCTGGCGACACCTTCGATTTTCAACTCGCCTTGGTTTTGGATGATTACGGATCGGAAACGACTTGGGAAATCATTCGCCTCGGTCAAGTCATTTATTCGGGTGGACCCTACCAGGATGACATCAATGGCACAGAGGTAGTTGTTGATTTGTGTTTGGAATCAGGATGCTACATCTTAAAGGTGTATGATGCGTACGGGGATGGAATGTGCTGCCAGTATGGCGATGGAAGTTGGACCATTTTGGACGGCGACGGCGACGTGGTAGAGACTGGCGGTTCATTCAATGACTTGGATCAACAGCAATTTTGCACTAGTGCGGCTCATGCTGCCGAGGTGGAATCGTCTTCGTTGCGTGCATTGCCCAATCCTGCTCAAGACTTCGTTCAGTTGAATTGGTCTACTCAGGAGCCGGTGGAGTTCGTGGTGCGCGATGTGCAAGGCCGCGAGGTTCATCGTTCCCGTTCCTCGAGTGGAATTGCTTCCTTTTCGGTTGCTGACTGGCCCAATGGATGGTATGCCATCGAGATCCTGGATGCTTCGGGCAACCGTTCCACATCGCGCTTGATTGTGGATCACTTGTAATTGCGCGAGGAGATGGGAATGGCTGGCTTGGTTTTCGCTCTATTGGGGGTTGTTGCCTGGCTGGTTTGGGACGCGTCGTTGGCTTACTTCTTCCGCAAGGCAAGGGGCGAGTCGCCGACGCGTTCTTCGATTCCATCGGTGACCGTTGTTTGTTGTGTGCGCAATGGAGAACAGCACTTGCCGGCTTGGTTGGAATGTGCTAAGCATTGGCACGTTCCAGTGATTGTAGTCGACGATGGAAGCACAGATGCCACTCCATCGATCCTCAATTCAGCAAACCATGTGCAACGAGTTCGCGTCGAAAATTCCTTGCCAGGAAAGAAAGATGCTGTGCTCGCTGGGCTCCAAAAGGCAACCACGGACTGGGTTTTGCTCACGGACGTGGATTGCAGGCCCGATGCGAGCTGGGTGGATGAAATGATGAGTGGCGTCAGCCCGCAGGCCGAAGTCATCGCCGGTCTCAGTTTTCCTGTTTTGGGCGAGCCCAGTGCGCTTCAGCTCACCGAGGCAGTTGCTGTGGCCAGGCGGTATGTGGCGGCCTTGGGGGCTGGCTGGCCTTACATGGCGGTTGGGAGAAACATGGCTTACAAGAAATCGGCTTTCCCAGGCTTTGATCGACACCGGCATTTGGCCAGTGGGGATGACGACCTCTTGATTCAAGATTGGCCGAGGCGTAGAGGGGTGAGGCGAGCAGATCAGGTCCGGTTTCTTTGTCATCAAGTCCCAACGCATGCGGCTTCGACTCGATCGGCTTGGCGCCAAATGAAACGCAGGCATTTGTCGGCAGGAACGGCCTATGCTCCCCCCGTGGTTGCGGCCTTGTCATTTCCAACCCTGGCTACGTTTTCTTGGGCTTTCGGAGCGGCACTTGTGGCTTGGGATAACATTTCGGAATCGCCTTCAGTTTTGCACATCGGATTATGGATAGTCGGAGGAGGTGGGGCATTTGCTTGGCTGGTTCACGTGCTTACCTTTCGGTCATTCGCAAAGCAGTGCGGTCTAAAGGGACTTTCGGTTTGGGGAGGTTTGTTGCAGCCGTTGGCATTCCTCGAGCAGGCAGTTGCAACTGCCCGTGTGGCCTGGGATTTCAGGTTTGGCCAACGCAAGTCAACCCTTCCCTGGTGACCAGCCTGCGGCGCGAACAAACCACAATCGTCAGCGTTAAGCATTCATGGAAATCAATCCAAACCTGTCCGAAAAGGCCCGGAAAGACTACGAACTCGTCCTTCGAGCCAGAAAAGGGGATCAACAAGCCTTTGCTCAGTTGATGCAGCGCTACCGCGACAGCATTTTCCACATGATCAATAAGATGGTCTTCAGCTCAGATGATGCAGACGACCTCACCATTGAGGCTTTTGGAAAAGCGTTTCAACGATTGGAGCAGTACACTCCGGCGTTTGCCTTTTCAACGTGGCTATTCAAATTGGCTTCCAACCACACCATTGATTTCATTCGAAAAAAGCGGTTGAATGCCCTTTCATTGGATCGGGGCTTCATGGGAGAGGATGGAGATGCGATGGAAATCCACGTAAAGGACGAGCAGTTGGATCCCATGGAGTCCCTGGAGAAGAAGGAGCGCGTTGCTTTGATGCGTGAAGTAGTCAGTGCCTTGAAGCCGAGGTACCGCCGGTTGGTGGAATTGCGCTACTTCGAAGAGCTGAGTTACGATGAAATCGCTCAAGAGCTGGATTTGCCGCTGGGAACCATCAAAGCTCAGCTGTTTCGAGCGCGTGACATTTTGGCGGAGGTGATGAAGGGGACGCGAGAAACCATTTAACGAGGTGGACTTCCGGTTGTACTACCCTGCTTTGACAGATTATCAATTGGGGCAATTGCAGGCTTTGGAGGCCATTTATGCGGAGTGGAATGCGGCAATCAATGTGATTTCCCGGAAGGATTTTCATCAGTTCAATGAGCACCATGTCCTGCATAGTTTGGCCGTTGGGCGGGCCATGAGTTTCGCGTCGGGCAGCAAGATCTTGGACGTTGGGACTGGTGGTGGCTTCCCAGGAATTCCCTTAGCGATTGCCTTCCCTGACTGCGAGTTTGTTTTGGTGGACAGCATTGGCAAGAAAATCAAAGTGGTGCAAGCCGTAGTGGACGCCTTGGGCTTAAAAAATGTAACAGCCATACACGGACGTGCCGAGGCGGTAGAAGGCAAATTCGATTTTGTCGTTTCCCGGGCAGTAACGCGCTTGGCGGGCTTCATCCCTTGGGTTCGACAGAAATTTGAAGGGCGATCCATTAACCCTTGGCCAAATGGCATTCTCTACTTGAAAGGAGGTGACTTGAAGGAGGAATTAGCCGAAGTGAAGCCCGCCACTGAGCAATTGCCAATCCATGCCTGGTTTCCACAGCGTCACTTCGACTCGAAATTTGTGGTTTATGTGAAAATGCAATGAAGCACCTCTGACCCTTTCAAAGTGAATTGAAGTAAGAAGGGGAGCCCCATTGGGCCCCCCTTCTAAAACCTGCAAGAAATTGAAACCAACACAGTACTTCGACCGTGTCTGCAGCTAAGACGTACTCCTTTTTCCAAGGTTGCCTTTTGGAGATTGGTTTTTTTTATTTTGGCATATAAGTATATGGAATACAACAACTTAAGGGTTGATTTATTTTGGTTTTTGTGGGCTTGGGTGCGGGTGGTAATCCTGGGCAGCCTGGCTACGGGAGTTTCTTTGGCCTTCTTAAGCGATGCAATTCAGCCTTCCCTTGCTTACCGTTGGACGGATGTGCCATTCGTCACGTTCTTGTCCATCATTGGTGCCTCCACCACATCGATCCCTGCTGTATTCATGATGGGAGTCACCGTGTACTGCACGCGTGGTGCCTCCAAAAAACGCCGATTTTGGTGGTTGCAACTAACGCAACTGTTGGGGGCCATCGGGACATTTGGCACCATGCTTTACCGCGATTGGGACCTATTCACGTTGGTGGCTGCTTTTTGCTATCCGGTAATCGGGTTCGTCATTTGGGGCAAAGCGCTCTTGACGGATTCCCAATCAGATCAACTTTCAAACCGATAACCGACTCCTCGAACCGAAAAGAAGTGCTTGGGCTTCTTCGGATCCAATTCGAAATATTTACGAAAAGCCAAGATGTAGTTGTCGATTGTGCGGGTGCTGGGGAAAACGTCATATCCCCAAACGACTTCGAGAATTTCCTCTCGACTCACGACTTCTCCCACTTTGGTAGCCAGCAATTTGAGCAGCATGGATTCACGCTTTGAGATCCCTTGCTCAACTCCTTGATGGGTTGTAATGCGGTATGCTGAGAAATCGATGTGGCTGCGCTGGCCGAAAGAGAGTTCTGTCAGTTCTTCGACCGTTCCTCCTCGTTGATTGATGCGGATCAGTTTTTTCAAACGGAGAAGAAGCTCCTCAAGGTTGAAAGGTTTTCCCAAATAATCGTCTCCACCGAGTCGCAAACCTTCCACCCGGTCTTCCCCTCCGTTCTTTGCGGTAAGGAATAGGATGGGTGTGTTGTTTCCTTCCAATCGGATGCTTCGACAAATACTCAGGCCATCCAATTCTGGAAGCATCACATCCAAAATAGCGGCATCAAGCCTCTGAGAGCGGAAGGCCTGGAGGGCTGATGGGCCGTCAGCTGCTTCAGTCACATGCCAACCTTCTTGCTCCAAGTTTATTTTAAGCATCCTGCGAAGTGCTTGGTCATCTTCAACGAGTAGGAGGCGAACAGAATGTGGTGGCTGGTCAGACATGACGTAATTTTCGCATCAAAATTACGCGACCATGGATAAATCCGAAGATGGATGGGTGCCTAACATCGGCGATGCACTAGGAATCGAGTTGCAGGAGGTCACGGATGGGGTGGTCACAGGCCGAATGCCAGTCGATCATAGGACGCACCAACCCTACGGGCTGCTGCACGGTGGAGCAAGCGTTGTGTTGGCGGAAACGCTGGGCTCTGTGGGCTCGCATTTCATCGCTGCTGAACGTGGCATGCACGCTGTTGGCATTGAGGTCAACGCCAATCACCTCCGAGGTGTCAAGTCTGGTTACGTCTTGGGCAAGGCGATCTTGAAACATAGAGGAGGGCGGTTGCACATTTGGCAAATTGACATTGAAGACGAAAAGGGCCAGCTGGTTTGCACATCTCGGTTGACGGTAATGCTTGTACCTGCTCATGATTGAAGTGAAGCTGTGGTGGCGGATGCCGGGCGAACGCCAGGTGAAGCGTTTGAACCCCAACTCCAAAGGTGAAACGGTGTTCCATTTTGCCCCCTTTGTCAACGATGAGGCGCATCCGCACATCGAATTCCGAGGCCATGCTGTGGATGCGGAATTTCCAAATCCCGGTGAGTTGGAGCTCCCAGTTCCACGGGAAGTGGCATGGCATTCGACAACGAGGAAGGGGCATTTGCTCGCAATCGAAAATGGATTGAAAGCGATTGATGAGCAAGCGCTCGAAAAGGTCGTTTTAAGTCGAATACACGTTGTGCCGAGGGGAGCTGAAGGGCCGGAATCAGCGTTTGCAGCGAAATGTGCAGAATTCCCAGACGCCTTTGTTTACCTGATGCAGCATCCTGCGACGGGCACGTGGACTGGAGCGAGTCCGGAGTTGCTCTTGAAACGCAGAGGGGATCAATTTGAAACGGTGGCACTTGCGGGGACGAGGAGGATGGACTCCCGAACGGAATGGACGCAGAAGGAACGCAATGAGCAAGCCGTTGTTACCACCTACATCGAACAGGCTCTGACCAAATTGGGCATTGATGGAGTGCAAGTCGGCGAGGTCCACGACAGGGCTTATGGCGCCATTGCTCACCTCGAGAGCACCATACAATTTCAATCGAACCGGCCATTGAGTGAGCTTGCCCGCACGTTGCATCCCACCCCAGCGGTGGGGGGAGCGCCCTTGCAGTCCGCCTTGGACTTCATTCAGCTTCATGAATCACAATCCCGTGGATACTATGCGGGATTTCTTGGACTGGAGTCGCCTGCTGGGGGAGACCTGTTCGTCAACCTCCGATGCATTGAGTGGTTAGCGGATGGTTTGGTGGTTCATGCCGGTGGCGGCATCGTTAAAGGGTCTGACCCAGCAAGTGAATGGGAGGAGACCGAAGCGAAAATTGCGAGCATTCTGTCGGGACTCGAGCGCTGACCTACCTTTGTCCCATGTGGACTTCTGATCATCCTGCAGCGAAGTGGTTGGCTCATGATTTGGCTGCCGCTGGACTTCGATGGGCCGTTGTCTCTCCAGGGTCACGCAACGCACCGTTGGTCTTGGCCTTTCATCACCATCCAAGCATTGAGTTGGTGGTGGCTGTTGACGAGCGGTCTGCAGCCTACATCGCTTTGGGATTGGCTTTGAAGAACAACACACCAGCGGCGGTGATATGCACCAGTGGAACGGCGGCTGTGAACTTTGGTCCAGCCATTGCGGAGGCGTTTCATCAAGGTGTTCCTCTTCTTGCAATCACAGCGGATCGGCCCGTGAGCGCCATTGGAAAGGGGCATGGCCAAACCGTCAACCAAAGTAACCTGTTCCAAGCTCACACCAACTTTCAAACGGTGTTGGATGAATCGGCATTGAGCGAATTTGAAATGCGGTCCATCATCTCAACTTGTTGGCAGCAAGCAGCGAGGGGCCCTGTCCACGTCAACGTTCCATTTGAAGAACCGCTTTACGGTTTGGTTCGGGCTGAGGAAGAAGCCCTTCCAACACCTGCGGTATTCCTTGCCAGCAATCAAGTTCTTTTGCCTCAGCCGGACATAGCGGCCGATGCAAAAATCCTCTTGCTCCTTGGGCCACGTGCCCACGATGTCAGGAGAAGCATCCCACCGTCTTGGTCTGAGCGGATGGTGGTCATTGCGGACGCATTCAGTGGTTGGTTTGGTGGCGAATCCTCAGGTGACCGGTGGTGGCGAAACAGGGGGGGCTGGTTGCCGGATGCCGTGTTGACGGTGGGCGCACCGCCCATGAGCAAGGCGCTCCGCAATGGACTTCAAAAAGCGGGTGCAAGGCACATTCACATCGGACCATCGCCTTTGGATTTTCTGGATCGTTTGGAGCATTTGGATGTGGAAGATCCCATCGCAGCCCTCGATGAATTGGTTGCGGCACTCGCGCCCATGGAATTGCCGAAATTTGTCCAGCCTTTGGCCTCGAATGTGGCCCCAATCCAAGGCGTTTTAACGGACTACAAGGTGTATGCCGCCGTTGCAGGAGCCTTGGAAGAAGGGAGCGTTGTGCATGCTGCGAACAGCACGTCAGCGCGCTATGTGCAACTCGTTGATTGGAGGGCAAGCCGTTTGCACGCGAACCGAGGGGTGGCAGGCATTGATGGCTGCACCTCAACGGCGGTGGGTGAGGCCCTCGCCAATCGAGCCGTGCCCGTTGTGCTCATGAGTGGGGATTTGGCCTTCCTCTACGACTTGAATGGATTGTGGGTGGATCCTGAGCCGACCAACTTGCGGGTGGTGGTCATTGACAATGGCGGAGGCGCTATTTTTCGATGGATTGATGGCCCGAAGGAATCGGGTTTATTGTCACGTTATTTTGAAGGTGGCGAGTGCAGGACAGATTCCGCAGGCGGGAGAAGGTCGATTGAGCAGGCAGTTAACAGCGTTGGTGGCCAGTGCCTTCATGCATTGAGTGAAAAGGAACTGGTCAACGGCGTGAAATGGCTTTTCGATGGAACGCAAGAGGGGGTGAAAGTGTTATGTGTGCATACAGACGCCGAAGCAAGCGATCGCGAACACAAGCAACTCTTGGGCGAATGATAAAATCGAAAACAATGGTGTCCATGAATCCCACTTCAAAGTGATTGCGAATTGGCTACAGGCGGCGCGGTTAAGGACCTTGCCTTTGGCGAGCGCATGTGTTTTAACGGGTGCTGCAGTGGGCTATTCGCCGCCTTCAGATCGGTTCTACCCTGTTTTTGTTGTTGCATTGATCACGGTGCTCCTTCTTCAGGTACTGTCCAATTATGCGAATGACCTCGGTGATGCAGAAAATGGGGCTGATGGGGCTGAGCGATTGGATCGAGCGGTGGCCTCCGGAAGGATCACTCCCGAGGCCATGCGCCGGGCGGTCATGGTGTTGGCAGCCATCACTTTTGCCACCGGCCTATACACAGTTTGGTTGGCTTTGTCGGGGACAGGAATGTTCGGGTCCGCTTTGCTGCTCATTGTTGCAGGGATAGCGGGGATTGCCGCAGCATATTCCTACACGGCCGGCAAGAATCCATATGGCTACCGGGGGTTAGGCGACCTGGCGGTCCTCGTTTTTTTTGGTTGGGTAGGTGTCTCAGGAACGGCATTCCTCACCAGTGGGGAATGGAATTGGGCTTGGATGCTGCCGGGCACATTCACGGGGTGCATGAGCGTGGCTGTGCTCAATCTAAACAACATGCGCGACCAAGAGCGGGATGCCCAAGTGGGAAAACAAACCTTGGTAACGCGCATGGGATTTGCACGGAGTAAGCAGTACCACCTTGCCTTGTTCCTGGTGGGGTGGGCAGCATTGCTCATGTTCACCTTGTTTTTGGAAGCGGACGAGTGGCGCGGAATGATGTGGATTGGGCTGTTCAGTTTGGTTCACGTCAAGCACTTGCTGTTTGTCCACCAAACCCAAATTCCGAGCGAACTCGACGGCGAACTGAAGAAAATTGCTCTTTCCACAGCGGTCATCGCCCTTTTCCTGTTCCTCGCTGCTACTCGAACACCTGCAATGGCATGATGAAAGGACTGGACATGCGGTTGATTGAGCATCCGCTCACATTCAAAAAGCCGGCCCGAACTTCCCGGGATACGTTAACGGAGAAGCCAACATGGTTCATTGAAGCGCGGCACCCTGACGGAAGGAAGGGAATGGGTGAATGCTCGCTCATTCCTGGGTTGAGCCCTGAACACCCGCTCCGGGCGCTCCGGGCTCTTCAGTCGGTGGTGGAGTCGGGGGAATTGAATCCAGATGCCATTCCGGACCACCAACCTGCTGTCCGTTTTGCGGTAGAAACGGCGCTGGTGGATTTGCTCACTCCGGGAGAACGGGTTTTGTTTGATGTGCCCTTCAGTCGAGGCGAAGTGGGTCTGCCCATCAATGGTTTGATTTGGATGGATGGCGCCGAATCGATGCTGCTTCAAGCGCAGTCCCTTTTGGAACAAGGTTACACGACCTTGAAGTGGAAGGTTGGGACTTTGCCATTTGAGGAAGAGTTGGAGTTGGTCCAGGCCATTCGCGGACTCTCACCTGATGCTGTTTTGCGGGTTGATGCAAACGGCGCCTTCAGCCAGCCCGAAAAGGGTTGGACTTCACTTTCGAAGTTGGAGGCCCTCGCTGCGCATGGGTTGCACAGCATAGAACAGCCATTGAAACCCGGCAATTGGAAGGAAATGTCCGAATTGGTGCAGCGCAGTCCGCTGGCCATTGCATTGGACGAGGAGCTCATCGGCTTGAACACCACGGCTCTTCGGCGGGGAATGTTGGATTTGATCAAGCCGCAGTTTTTAGTGCTCAAGCCCAGTTTAATCGGAGGTTTCAGGGAGGCCAATCATTGGATTGATTTGGCTTCGGAGGTGGGAGCAGCTTGGTGGGCAACTTCAGCATTGGAATCCAACATCGGACTGAATGCCATCGCCCAATGGACAGCCGATGCGGTTCTGGAAGAGCAGCGTGTTTTGCCTCAGGGCTTAGGAACGGGTTCCTTGTTTACGAACAACATTCCCGCTCCGCTTCGGATTGAAAAAGGCATGCTTTGGACGGATGAGATTGGCTGGGAGCCATGAGCCATGCCCAGCTGATCATCGGGGGAGTGCGGTGGGACTTGTCGGAGGATTTGCGGGCTTCTGAGCTGCCTGATGATTCTTGGGCGCAGGCGATTGGAAAGGCAGTAGAGAATTGGTTTGATGCCTCCGATACCATTGAACTGTATACCTCAGGGTCCACAGGTTCACCGAAGCCCATTCGGCACCGAAAAGAGGCCATGGTGGAGAGCGCAAAGCGCACATCGGAGGCCTTGGAACTTCAGCCTGGGACGCGTGCATGGCTGGTTATGCCCGTGGAATTTGTTGGGGGATTCATGATGTTGGTGCGTGCCATTGAAGGGGGGTGGAACTTGTGGGCATCGGAACCCAAGCTCGCCTTGGAATTACCGCAGGAATCGCTGGACTTCGCCGCGATGACACCACTTCAGGCAACCGCATCACGGCCCGCGTTGAAGGGGATTGATCAAGTGCTGCTTGGTGGCGCTCCAACGGGTGAAGGGTACGAGGCAAAATCAAAAGTCTGGGAGTCGTTTGGAATGACGGAAACCATCAGTCACATTGCGCTCCGTCGCCTGTGGCCAACGCCGTCCGAAGTGGCCTTTCAGCCCTTGCGAGGCGTGCGGGTGTCAGTGGATGATTCGGGATGTTTGGTCTTGGACGCGCCGCATTTGGGAGTCGTTGATTTGCACACCAACGATGAGGTAGAGTTGGAGGAGCAGGGTGGTTTCATTTGGAAGGGGCGAAAGGACGAGGTGATCAACACGGGAGGTGTAAAGGTTCATCCCGAAGCCATTGAGTATGCGGCAAGTCAGTTGGATTCAAGGCCATGCCGGGCATACGGTGCCCCGCATCCCAACTTGGGACAAGAGGTGGTGTTGGCCGTGCATGGGACGGGTAGCCCTGAGGAAGCGGAGGTCCTGCGTTTGGCACTTTTGAACCGCTTGCCCAAACACCATGCGCCCAAACGGGTGGAATTCCGAACTTTGGACCAAACCCCTTCAGGAAAATGGATCAGACCTCGCCCATAACGCTTGTTTTTGCTACACACAATGCGAACAAAGTAGCAGAAGTTCAAGCCATGCTCGGCGCCACGTACGCGGTAAAATCCCTCACGGACATTGGGTGCCACGAGGAAATTGTGGAGGATGCGGCCACGTTGGAAGGGAATGCGCAAATCAAAGCACGTCATGTGGTCGCCCAGTACGGGTTGGATTGTTTTGCAGACGATACGGGCTTGGAAGTGCGCGCGCTTGGCGGTGCTCCAGGGGTGAGGAGTGCGCGCTACGCAGGAGAGGATAACGATGCAACAGCGAACATGACGCGGCTGTTGACGGAGATGGCCTCCCATGAAGACCGATCAGCACAATTTAGAACGGTCATATGCTTGGTGCAAAATGGCGAAGAGACCCTCATTGAGGGGGTCTGTGGTGGAGAAATTCAGCGCGCGAAGTCGGGAGTGGAGGGGTTTGGTTACGACCCGATTTTTCAACCCACGGGAAGTGCCATCACGTTCGCCGAAATGACAACGACGGAAAAAAACGCAATCAGCCACCGTGGCATCGCCGTCAGAAAGATGGTGTCATTGTTGAAAGAACGCTTGGAATAAGCGGCGCAGGATTGCAGTTTACCGATCCTAGTTCGGATATTTGGCCTTTCAAATTGTCCGTCCATGAATTACTTGGATTTCGAAGAACCCATAAAACAACTCCGTGAACAGCTTGAAAAAGCCCGAGAGTTGCAAGTGCAGAGTGACGTGGATATGAATTCAACGGTTGAAGACCTCGAAGGAAAAATCACGGAAGTCACGCGGAAAATTTACTCAGAATTAACGCCTTGGCAGCGAGTGCAGGTGAGCCGCCATCCAGATCGCCCTTACACCTTGAGTTACATTGAAGCCATGACAGGTGGTCAATTCGAGGAGCTTCATGGTGACCGCAATGTCAAAGACGACAAAGCGATGGTGGGGGGATGGGGATTCCTCGGTGATCAGCCGGTGATGTTCATCGGTCAGCAAAAGGGTGTGAATACAAAAATGCGGCAGTACAGGAATTTTGGCATGGCCAATCCCGAGGGGTACCGCAAAGCACTTCGGTTGATGAAACTTGCCGAAAAGTTCAATCGCCCCGTGGTTACGTTAATTGACACGCCAGGTGCCTTTCCAGGGCTGGAAGCAGAAGAACGTGGCCAAGGAGAGGCAATTGCTCGGAATTTGATTGAAATGTGCCAGCTCAACGTGCCCGTCATCTGCATTGTGATCGGAGAAGGTGCATCTGGTGGGGCTTTGGGGATCGGCATTGGGGATCGGGTTCTCATGTTAGAGAACACCTGGTATTCCGTCATCAGCCCAGAGAGTTGTTCGTCCATTTTGTGGCGCAACTGGGATCACAAGATGGAAGCGGCGGAAGCCCTGAGGCTGACGGGTGAAAACATGTTGGAATTGAACCTGATTGATGGCATCATCCCGGAGCCATTGGGTGGCGCTCATGCGAACCGCGAAGAGATGTATGCTACCTTGAAAAACACCATCCTTGAGCACTTGGAGAAGCTTCAAGCCATGGATTCGACAAAGCGCATTGATGCCCGAATTAAGAAGTTCTCTTCAATGGGGGTGGTACATAGCGCGTAGGTAGTTCCAATTCATTAGTTTTGCACCGAAATTGATCTTTCCCACGAAAGCATGAACGAAACTTTTAAGCCTTATCGCCTACCCCTCATGTGGGGTGCCGCATCTCTTGTAATCCTCAGCGGCTGCGCGGGTTTGGGGAGCATGGAAAAAGAAATTGAAGCCCTCGGATTGGAGGCTTCTCCTGAACCGCTAATCCTCCGTGGTGACATGGTAGAATTGACGGTTACAGGCAAATTCCCGCCCAAGTACTTTGCCAAAAAAGTGAAAATGGAAGCCACGCCCATCCTCACATGGGATGGAGGTTCAGCTTCTTTTGACAGCCAAGGTTTCCAAGGTGAAGATGCCGCAGGCAACTTCACTGTGATCCCATTTGAAAGTGGAAAATCCTTCACCTACACGGCTGAGGTGCCTTTCCAGGCGGCCATGGAAGATGCAGGTACACTTGCCATTTCAATCACTGGTAGCAAAGGATCGAAGGAAGTTACTTTTGATCCCTATGTCATTGGTTCAGGTGTCATCACGACCCCTTTGTGGGTTCAACCAGAAGACCAGTTCATCTTGGTGCCTGACGCGTTTGAGCGCGTATTGAGCTACACCCAAGAGGCGACGTTGAACTACACGGTAAACCGCTCGAACGTCCGTTCTTCGGAATTGCGCGATGAAGATTGGAAGTCGTTGATGGATTTGGTGGATTTGTCCTTGGAAGCAGATAGCGTAACCCTGACCGGATGCCGCATCGAGGCCTATGCCTCACCTGAAGGTGAGATTTCGCTGAACGAAGACTTGGCGTCAGAACGTGCAGAGTCTGCTTCAGAAGCCATGACGCGCGAAGTCACCCGCCGCAAATCGGAGTTGGTAGACGGATTTTATCAACTGGTTCCGAAAGGTGAAGACTGGGAAGGTTTCAAGTCCTTGGTGAGCGCATCTTCGATTGCAGTTACCAGACCCGCGTTGAGGCCCTCGCTGGCGAAAGCCCGGTCGTATCCGATACGCATGCCGACGACGCCGTTATTTAGGTGCTCCAACATATCTGGAGCCGAATGTTTGAGCGACGTCGGGTCGTTGATGTCGTGTCCGGCAATTGCTTCTAAAACAATCGCCGCATCA
>DAISXU010000044.1:0-17867 GCA_036825655.1 Flavobacteriales bacterium
GTCAGCAACGATTTCAGTGGTGTACCGCTTCTGGCCAGATTGATCTTCCCAAGAGCGAGTTTGCAATTTGCCCTCGATGTAAACCTGTGACCCTTTGCGCAAGTACTGATTTGCAGTTTCAGCCAAACCGCGCCACATGACGATGTTGTGCCATTCGGTTTGTGTGATGCGCTCACCGGAATTCCTGTCCTTGTAAGTCTCAGAAGTCGCCATTGCGAATGAACATACGGGGACTTGACTCTGCGTGTATCGCATTTCAGGGTCGCGGCCTAAGTTGCCTACGAGGATAACTTTGTTGATTCCTGCCATGATTCAAAGTTAGTCCAAACGCGGGAGGTATGAGCCCCTTCGGCAGTTGATTTGTTCACACTTTCCTTCCTTCGCATGCGGCTTTTTTAACCTCGCTCCAATGCCTTTCGGTCATTCTGGGCCAAGCTTTGGATTCTGCTTCCGCCCAGGACACCCAGAGCCAATGTTCGGGCCATGATGGACTCGGCCCTGCGGTGTTCCAAAACCCAAATTGGCCAAAGAGCTTTCTATGGCTAAGGATGTGCGGCTTGCTTGCCATCCAAGAGCGGTTCCACCTCAATCCCGCAGCTGGCGAATCCCACTGAGTGTCACTTTGAATGCCATCGATCCAGTCGCTTGGGAACTCCCAAAGTCCACCCCAAATCCCATCGGTTGGTCGTTGGCAAATGACAACATTCAATCCATCGGTGATCACGTGAAAGAGAATGGTGACTTCTTTCGGTTTGGTTTTTCCTTGTTTGAAAGGGCGTTGTTCGATCGCGGCTTTTTGCCCAGCAGAAGCGCATCCCGATTGGAGGGGGCACTTTAAACAGTCTGGATTCTTCGGAGAGCAGATTAAAGCTCCGAGCTCCATCATGGCCTCGTTGTGGAGGCCCGGTCGTTCCCGGTCCAGCAAAGCCTCCGCTGCTGATTGGATCGCTTTTTTTCCTGTGGGACGATCCACGGGTTCGTCCAGTCCGATGTAGCGGGCGACTACGCGATTTACGTTGCCATCTACTGCCGCTGCGGGTTCATTAAAGCGCATGGATGCGACAGCGGCTGCTGTATACGGCCCTACCCCGGGCAGTTTTCTCCATTCTTCTGCGGAGGAAGGGAAGGTGCCATTCAAGTCGCGTGCAACAAATTGAGCGGCTCGATGCAGGTTCCTCGCTCGGCTGTAATAGCCAAGTCCCTGCCAAAGTTTGAGCACTTCGGATTCACTTGCATCCGCTAAGGCTGAGACGGTAGGGAATGCCGCCATGAATCGGTGCCAATAGCTAATCCCTTGATCGATGCGGGTTTGTTGCATGATCACTTCGCACAACCAAGTGCCATAAATGCTCGGATGGCTCCGCCAGGGCAGGTCACGACAGTTGTCTGAAAACCAGCTAATTAATGATTCTGAGGCTCTTCGAAGGTCTTCTTTTTCAGTTTGTTGCATCAGCTGTTTCGTTTTCAGCCGGATAAGCTTATTTTTGCACCCCTTAATTCGACAAGAATTAGAGATTCCTGCAACTGACAAACCTAACAAGTAAGATGACGAAAGCAGACATTGTGACCCGCATTGCTGAGCAAACGGGTATGGAAAAACAGGATGTTCAAAACACTGTAGAGGCGTTCATGACGACTGTCCGTGAATCCGTTGAAGGTGGAGAAAATGTATACTTGCGGGGCTTTGGTAGCTTCGTAGTCAAGACGCGAGCCGCAAAAACTGGCCGCAACATCAAGGCTAAAAAGTCGATTCAGATTCCCGCCCACAACATTCCGTCGTTTAAACCCGCCAAAGAGTTTGTGGACCACGTGAAGCAAAACGTTCCCGTTCAGGCATGAGTTTGACCAAGGGACAATTTGTGTTGTTAGCTGCCGGAGCTGGGGTCTTAGCGGCGACTTTGCTGCTTCCTCGCAAGCCGGAGAGTTCCGTTTCGGATTCCATCGATGCGGTTAACTCACTCGAGGCTGACACGACTTTGTCTCCTGTGGATCAGGCTGTTGCCATGGTGAATGGGCCAAATCCTATGGAGGGTGTGATGATGTTGCGCGAACTTGCGGAATCAGACCCCCCTAACATAGACGCAGTGGTGTGGTTGGGCCTTTTCTCTGTGCAAAGTGGCCAAATTGACAAGGCGCGGGAGCGATTCTCTCAAGTTTTAAGCTTGGAGCCAGGTCACTTTGAGTCCACCTTCCAATTGGCTTTGCTCGACATGGAGGAAAAGCAATACGATCGAGCAATCGCTGGATTTGAGGCTTGCATGGATTCAGACCCTACCTTCCACAGCGGAATGTTCTTTATCGCTCGCTGCTACGACTTCCAAGGCGAACAAGAGGCGGCATTGAGCAGGTACCACGCATTTTTGCCTTACGCTTCGGACACGGCAGTGACCGCGAGCGTTGAGGCATTCATTCAACGATTAGAATCCGGAAAACCCGGAACGAAAGATTAAAACCCAATAGCTATGCCAAGCGGAAAAAAAAGGAAGCGCCATAAGATGGCCACGCACAAGCGTAAGAAGCGTCTGCGTAAGAATCGCCACAAGAAGAAGTAAGGCATAGCTCGGGCTGATCATTCGGCCCGAGCACTATGCCTTGCGCATTCTAACCGATTCGCGCGTGAGCAAAGAATTGGTCATCAACTCGACTCCAGCAGGAGTCGAAATCGCCTTGGTCGAGGATGGTGTGCTTGCTGAGCTGCACCGGGATCAAGGAGGAACAGATTATGCTGTCGGAGATATCTATCTCGGGCGGGTCAGAAAGGTATTGCCCAGTCTCAACGCTGCTTTCGTAGACGTTGGGCATGAGCGAGATGCCTTCTTGCATTATTTGGATTTGGGCCCACATTACCGAACACAGCAGCAATACGTGAAGCGGGTGATGCAAGGGAAACAGCCTGTGGCTGATTTGGCCCACTTCAAGAAGGAGCAAGAACTGGATAAACGGGGCAAGATCAAGGACGAAGTGAGTGCTTCGCAGTTGGTGCTTGTTCAAGTTGCGAAAGAACCAATCAGCTCGAAGGGCCCTCGACTCACAGCAGAAGTTACGCTGCCTGGGCGATACCTCGTTTTGGTTCCTTTCAGCGACAAAGTGTCGCTTTCGTCAAGGATTAAAGGCGAAACAGAAAGGACTCGCCTGCGAAGGCTCATGCAGAGCATTCAACCTCCTGGCTTTGGCATCATCGTTCGGACGGTCGCTGAAGAAAAGGGAGCGGCAGACTTGCATGCTGATTTGGAAGATTTGGTCAACCGATGGAGTGAGCTTCACAAAAAGCTTCGTCATGCCAAGCCTGGCAAGCGAGTGCTCGGTGAAATAGATAAGACAAGTGCTGTACTGAGGGACGTGTTGGCTCCTGATTGCACGGCGATTCATGTCAATGAGCCGAAGTTGGCGGACGATGTCCGCAATTATTTGCGGAGCATTGCTCCCGACAAGGAGGAAATCCTGAAAGTGTCGAAAGACAAGGATTTATTCAATTCAAAGAGCATTCACCGCCAAATCAAGGCCGCTTTTGGTCGCCAGGTCAATTTGCGCAGTGGCGCCTACTTGATCATCGAACAAACAGAAGCCATGCACGTCATCGACGTGAACAGCGGAGGCCGAAAGGCCGGTGCGAAGGATCAAGAGGAGAATGCACTTCACACGAATTTGGAGTGCGTGGATGAAATTGCCCGTGTACTTCGGCTGCGAGATATGGGAGGAATCATCGCCATTGATTTCATCGACATGGCGAAGAGGGAGCACAACAAGCAATTAACCGATGCCTTGAAGTTGGCCATGTCGAAAGACAAGGCGAAGCACAACATCCAGCCTCCGAGTCGATTTGGTGTGGTCGAATTAACCCGGCAGAGGGTTCGTCCGGTTGCGAAAATCAAAACGGCTGAAAAATGTCCGACTTGCGCTGGTTCTGGAGAGGTTGGGGCATCCATCCTCATTACGGATACCATTGAAAACAGCCTGAATTACCTGACGGAAGCTGAGGGGCATCGCCGACTGACCTTGGTCGTGCATCCCATCGTAGAGGCTTATTTAAAATCGGGGTGGTGGAAATCGCTGATCAGGAAATGGAGAAAGCAATTCAATGCCACCATTTACCTCGAGTCAAATAGTTCGATGGAGCTGTTGGAATATCACCTGTTCAATCAGCTCGGTGAGGAGTTGATTACATAAGAGTTTGGGTCGCCGCTGTGTTCAAGACGAACCAGCGGCGTCCAATTCTTTTGGGTAGCACAGAAAGGATTTGGCAACAATCAAATCCGATGCGTTTCGCTTGTCATCCAAGGCGTGGATCAAATCAAGGACAGAACCATCTTTGAATTGCACTTGGATTCCCCCTTCTTTGTAGGCTTGATTTCGCACCCTGTCGTTGAGCACAAAACGCTCAGCTGTGGCAGAGGGGATGTTCCATAAGTCAGCAAGAGCTTTCACTTTGGATTCGACTTCGCTGGCTGAAAAGGCCTCCGACCGAAGCTCAATCCGAAAGAGCCTTCTGCTGAGAATTCTTTCTGAAAGCGTGCGCAAAACGAAATCACCGTGATGCCTCCATGATTTCAAGGAGGACAGAACGTCGCTATCGTCTAAATCTGCAAATCGATTCAAAATCTCCGGATCTGCAAGAAACCGAGCTCGGTCGAGGCGATTCCTCAGGAACATGCCCAGTGCTGGAGTTGCGAAGAGCTCCTCACCAGCCTCGCCGAGTTCATGAGCCCTTTTAAGGCATTGCATCAACATGTATTCCGCCGAAAGAACTGTTCGGTGCAAGTACACTTGCCAATACATCAACCTTCGAGCGACCAAAAACTTCTCAATGGAGTAAATCCCTTTTTCTTCGATGACCAAGTTCCCATCGACTACATTGAGCATTTTGATGATTCGCTCGCTTCCTACTTTTCCTTCCGCTACGCCGGAGTAAAAGCTATCGCGTGCGAGGTAGTCTAGCCTGTCCATGTCCAACTGGGAAGAAACCAATTGATGCAGGAACGGCTTTGCATGGTGGTCGTTGAAGATGTCAATCGCTAAGTCCAACGCACCATGTAACTCCTCATTCATCCGGTTCATCATCAAGACGGACAGGTCTTCATGATTCACCCCTGAAACGAGGCTGTGCTCCAAGGCATGGCTGAAGGGCCCATGTCCGATGTCATGCAACAGAATGGCGGCACAAGCACCCTCGGCCTCAGGTTCTGTGATGTCGATTCCCTTTTCCCTAAGCGTATCAATGGCTTCTTGCATGAGGTGCATGGCTCCTACCGCGTGGTGAAAGCGATTGTGGACAGCGCCGGGGTAAACCAAATGAGACAACCCCAATTGACTGATGCGACGAAGTCGTTGCATGAAAGGGTGGTCCATTAAATCCAGCGTTAAACCATGCCGCAGGGAGATGAAGCCATAGACGGGGTCGTTGAGGATTTTGCGTTTGTTGGATGCAGCCATGGATTGAATAGGCACGAAATGCTACGTGTATGTCGTTTCTTCGTGCAAGGTAAGACCAAGATGGAAGTTGCGTTCAGTTAATTCGCCAGCGTGTGGGTGAGTTTTGTGGGTGTTGAGTTCCGTTGTTTCGATATACTTGAACCATGAATACACCCCGCAGGCCCCAAATTCTTTGGGCAGATGATGAGATTGACTTGCTCCAGCCGCACATCATGTTGCTGGAAAAAAACGGTTACGATGTGACTTCTGTGAACAACGGTTTAGAAGCTGTAGATCGAATTTCAGAAGGGGTCTTTGATTTGGTCTTTCTCGATGAAAACATGCCTGGCATAGGTGGCATCGAAACGCTGAAGCGGATCCACAGTTTGCGTCCGCACCTGCCCATTGTGATGATCACAAAAAACGAGGAGGAACATACGATGGACGAGGCCTATGGAGCGAGCATCAGCGATTACCTCATCAAACCAGTAATCCCTCAGCAATTGCTCGCTGTGCTCAAGCGTTTTTTGCACGTAAACCGGCTACAAAGTCAACAGTTACTTCAGGATTTTCAGTTGGCCTACCGCGACATTACCATGCAAATGATGGGCCGGCTTTCGGCCAGCGCATGGATTGAAATCTACCGCCAGATTGTTCATTTTCAATTGAAATTGACCGAGGCCCAGGATGCGGGCATGTTGGACATGTTGCAAGCGCTGACTTCCCAGGTCGATCAGGAATTCACCAAGTTTTATGAGCGCAATTTTGAGGAGTGGATGGCAGGTCCGGGAGAGGATGTCCCCATGCTTTCGCACCGCTTGTTACCAGAGCGTTTGATGCCGCTGTTGCAAGGGGATGACCCTCGACCGATTTACCTGATTGTGATTGATAATTTGCGTTTGGATCAATGGGAGTTGATTGAACCTATGATTCAGGACAAATGGCGGGTGAAGCGAAAGGCACCTTACTTTTCCATTTTGCCCACCGCAACTCAGTATGCACGCAATGCTCTTTTTGCTGGCTTAAATCCAGCTGAAATTGCTCGTGTGCATCCTCAGTGGTGGACCGACGAGCGAGATGAAGGAGGCAAAAACAACCACGAGCAGGAGTTGTTTGAGGCGTTGTTGAAGCGGATGGGTTATTCGCAACGCTCGGCCTATTTCAAAGTCATCCGCCATGACTACGGAAGAAAATTTGTGGATCAATTCCATACCACCAAGGAAAATGGTGTGACTGCGGTCGTCTACAATTTTGTGGATCAGTTGTCCCATGCGCGCACGGACAGCGATGTCATCAAGCAACTTACAGAAGGGGAAGCGGGGTATCGCTCCCTGACGGCTTCTTGGTTTAAGAACAGCACATTGCGTGAGGCGATGGATCGCATGGCTGAGGCCGGGGCAAGGGTGATTGTTACAACGGATCATGGGACAATTCGCGTTGAAGATTCAGTAGTAGTTCGCGGTGAACGGGACACCAATACCAACCCCAGGTACAAGGTTGGAAAGAACCTTGGATACGATTCCAAAGAGGTGTTTGAAGTGCGAAATCCGGAAGCTTTTGGCCTTCCTCGGCGCAACATTGCGGATTCGTACATTTTTGCGAAGGGCCATGATTTCTTAGTTTATCCCAACAATCAATCTGAGCACGTTCGAAGATTCAAAGGCACCTTCCAGCACGGGGGCATTTCAATGGATGAGGTAATTATTCCTTGGGTAGAATTGGATCCGCGATGAACATGGAAAGAAAGGTGAAGTGGTCGGCTCAGGTGGCCGATTTGCAAGAGTTGGAGGCATTGGCTCCTGAATTGGCATCGATGTTGCCCAGAACCGGAGTGGTCGCTATCCATGGCCCGATGGGTGCCGGGAAAACCACATGGGTGAGTGCGCTGTGCAGGATTTGGGGAGTGGAGACGGGTGGTTCAAGTCCCACTTTTGCCTTGGTTAATCTCTATGAACGGCCGGGTTTGGCGGATGTTGCGCATTGGGATTTGTACCGCCTTGCATCCGAGGAAGAGGCGTGGGACGCAGGGGTTCTTGACTCTTTTTCCAGGCCAATTTTGAACTTGGTGGAGTGGCCTGAACGTGCCCCAGGCCTTCTTCCAGAAGATAGTTGGCTGTTGCGAATTTCCTGGTTAGAGAACAGCCGCACGGTGAGTTTGGAGGCTCCGATGCTGACTGCTTCTTGAACTTCCCTATTTTCGGCAAAGCATGGAAGGACAGCGCAAAGGAATAGAGTCATTGGCCCGGGAGGCGGCCTTGCTCCCACAAGAAACCCTGCTCAAGACAGGTCGCCGCGGAAAGGAACTCGTCATCGGGATTCCCAAAGAGGTCAGTTTACAAGAGAAACGAGTGGCTCTTGTTCCTGAGGCGGTTGCCCTCTTGGTTGCGCGCGGGCATCAAGTTTTGGTTGAAACAGGGGCGGGAGCTCAGGCACATTACAGCGATTCGGATTACAGCGAGTCAGGTGCTCGCATCGTTTACGACCGGCGGCAAGTGTTTCAAGCTGCCCTCGTAGTGAAGGTAGAGCCCCCTTCACTTGAAGAGGTCAACCTACTCAGTCAGCGGTCCATTCTCATGAGTGCTTTGCAATGGAGTGTCTTGCAAGAAGGCCTACTGGAGGCCCTCATGGCCAAACGCACAACGGCCATAGCATGGGATTTCATCCAAAACGACAACGGAATTCATCCACTCGTGAGGGCCATGGGTGAAATCGCTGGCAATACCTCCATGCTCATTGCTGGAGAGCTCCTTTCGGGGCCTTATGGACGAGGCACCATGCTCGGAGGGCTCTCTGGAGTTAGGCCATCTGAGGTGGTGATCATTGGCGCGGGTACAGTCGGTGAATTCGCCGCTCGGGCGGCCATCGGATTGGGGGCGTCGGTGAAACTTTTTGACAACAGCCCGCACCGATTGATTCGCCTTCAAAACGCCATTGGCCAGCGTCTGTGGACTTCTACGTTGCAGCCATCTGTGCTGCAAGGCGCATTGTCCACTGCCGATGTTGCCATCGGCGCAATCCGGGGTAACGGACCGCGATCGCCACTGATTGTCTCTGAGCCAATGGTCTCCGGGATGCGCAAGGGTTCAGTGATCGTGGACGTGACCATTGATCGAGGGGGCTGCTTCGAAACAAGTCGGGTTACTTCGCATGAGCGGCCAACCTTCGTGGAATTGGATGTGATTCATTATTGCGTGCCCAACATTCCATCGCGGGTCAGTCGGACGGCCTCGAAAGCGTTGAGTAACATTTTCGCTCCATTGCTATTGGAACTAGGAGACGATGGAGGGGTTGAGGCTGCTGCGAGACAAAATCGCCTCGCGCGTTCAGGAATTTACTTGTTCAATGGTGTTGTCACACACGAAGGAATAGCGCGTGAAGCGAAATTGCCCTACAAGGACCTCGACTTGATTCTAGCTGCGCTTTAGGCCTCCGTTTTTCCGCTAACTACTTTTCGGATTTGATGCAAAGTCATCAAGGCGTTCATGGGGGTGAGGTGGTCAATGTCCAAACCGAGAATCTGCTCCCTGACTTGCTCTAGAACGGGGTCATCCAACTGGAATATGCTCATTTGCATGCTGGGTTCTACCCGGGGAGCTGGTTGCCACGTAGGCCCTTGATCGGCAGCCTGAATGCCATGGCCATTTCTTCTGCCTTCCAAAGAGGTGAGAACTTCTTCTGCCCGATGCACCACTGCTTTCGGCATTCCGGCTAGGCGTGCTACATGGATGCCAAAGCTGTGGTTGGAGCCACCTGCGACGAGTTTTCTCAAAAAAATGATCTGTTTCCCCACCTCTTTCACGCTCACATTGAAGTTGCGAATTCGCTCAAATTGCGAGGTCATGTCATTCAATTCATGGTAGTGGGTCGCGAACAAGGTGAGTGCTTTGAAGCGTGGGTGCTGATGCAAGTACTCGGCAATGGACCAAGCGATGCTGACCCCATCATAGGTGGAAGTTCCTCGGCCAATTTCATCGAGCAAGACTAAGCTCCTTTCCGTGAGGTTATTCAGAATCGAAGCTGTTTCGTTCATCTCGACCATGAAGGTCGACTCTCCGCTTGAGATGTTATCCGAGGCACCGACGCGGGTGAAAATGCGTGTGCAAATACCAATTTCGGCGGATGCAGCTGGGACAAAGCTTCCCGCTTGTGCCAGGAGGCTGATCAATGCTGTTTGACGCAACAAGGCACTTTTACCAGCCATGTTGGGGCCTGTAATCATTAGGATTTGCTGGTCTTCAGGATTGAGCGTGACGTGATTGGCGATGTAAGGTTCACCAGGGGGAAGTGCTTGTTCGATGACGGGGTGCCGCCCATCTTCAATTCGAATGCCCCATTCGCTCACCATATTTGGACGACAGTAATGCTCGTCCATCGCTGTATGGGCAAATCCATGCAGGACATCTACGTGAGCAAGCACGCGTGCGTTCGACTGGAGGGATGCTATTTCCGAGGCAACGGCGCTGATGATGTCATCGTAGATGCGCTGTTCCAAGACTTCTGCTCGCATGCGTGCGTCAACTATTCGCTCCTCGAGGTCTTTTAACTCCTGTGTGATGTACCGCTCTGCCTGCGTAAGGGTCTGTTTTCTAATCCAATCGGATGGGACTTTTTCTTTATGTGCATTCCGCACTTCCAGGTAGTATCCGAAAACGTTGTTGGATGCAATTTTCAAGCTGGGGATTCCTGTCCGTTGTGCTTCTCGCGTGCAGATGTCGTCCAATGCTTGTTGCGCATTCGTTCTCAACCCTCGCAACTCATCCAATTCTGGGAAAATGCCTTCGCGAATGACTTCGCCTTTGCTGACGCTGATCGAGGGTTCGTCGGAAAGCTCATTTTGAAGGCGCTGGAGCAATGCATCATTCGGAGTGAGTTGTTCCAAAAATGGCAACAATTCATCCATGCCTTCCACAACCTTGGCGATTTCGTGGACTCCATGTATCCCAATGCGCAACTGAGCCAACTCCCTCGGATTAATCCGTCCTGTGCTAGCCTTCGAAGCGAGCCGCTCCATGTCTCCAACCCGGGTTAGGATGGAATGAAGTTCTTGCTGAACGACTGCGTCATCGATCAATGCTTCCACCGCGTTGTGCCGCATCGAGATGGCCTCTTGATCCGTTGAAGGCATCGTCAACCACCGACGCAACATCCTCGCCCCCATAGGAGAGGCTGTGCGATCCAGCACCTCCACCAAGGACTTTCCATCCGGTGCTGCCGGGTACAGGACTTCGAGGTTGCGCAAGGTGAATCGGTCCATCCAAAGGACGCCTTCTTCGGCTATTCGGCCTACTTGCCGCAAGTGATCACGGCGTGCGTGCTGCGTCGAATCGAGGTAGTGCAGGATTCCGCCGATGGCCACTGCGGCCAAAGGCGATTCGGCCAATCCAAATCCCTTGAGTGAGGCCACACCGAACTGCTTTTCAATGGAGTCCTTTGCGAATTCATCCGTAAAAACCCAATCATCTAATCGGCTTCTGTGAGCTTCTGTTTGGATCAGCCCAAAAACATCTTGCTCGCATCCACGTTGGTAAACCACTTCTGAAGGAGAAAACGTTCGCAGAACGCGGTCGATGAACTCAACGTCTCCTTGACCTGCCTGGAAATCCCCAGTGCTCACGTCCAAGAATGCAATTCCCAGCCCCTTCCTTGTCCAATGTATGGCGCAAAGAAAATTGTTGGAATTGGATTGAAGCACATCATCGAGCAACGTCACCCCTGGAGTTACAACTTCAGTTACTCCCCGTTTTACGAGCCCTTTCGCTAGTTTGGGGTCTTCAAGTTGGTCACAAATGGCGACTCGATTTCCTGATCGAACGAGCTTAGGAAGGTAAGTGTCCAATGAATGGTGGGGAAAGCCAGCCAATTCAATTTCAGAGGCACTGCCATTCCCTCGTTTTGTCAGGGTGATGTTGAGCACCTTGGCCGCTCGGATGGCATCCTCCCCAAACGTCTCGTAGAAATCCCCAACTCGAAACAACAAAATGGCATCTGGATGTTGCCTTTTCGCTTGGTCATATTGCTGCATCAAAGGAGTGGACGCTCTTGCCATAGACAATGGAGGGTTAGGGGGAAAACCCTCTAAAGTAGTCAGGAAGTAGAGACAGCCATGAATCCTTGATCCACGGGTTTTTCACAAGGAGTTCACATCAAGCCACACGCAAATTTTTGGCAGGATCCACGTCGAATTGTCCTTCTGCGTATTCCCTAGAAACGACCAGTTCAGTTACGTCGCTTCCTGGAAGTTCAAACATGGCATCTCGAAGGATGGCCTCACAGATGCTTCTCAAGCCACGTGCACCGAGTTTCAAGTCGATGGCTTTTTCCACCATGTACTCCAGCCCAGAAGCATCGAATTTGAGGGCGATGTTGTCGAGTTCAAACAACCGCACGTATTGCTTAATTAAGGCGTTTTTGGGTTCCGTTAGGATGCGGCGAAGGGCATCTGCATCCAGTGGTTTCAAGTGTGTCAAGACAGGGAAACGCCCGATCAGCTCAGGAATCAAACCAAACGATCGAAGATCAGCAGGGCTGACGTAGGAGAGCAAATCTTCATCAGTGTTGCTCGAAGTTCCTTTTTGGTACCCGATGGCAGAACGGTTGATGCGCCGTTCGATGATTTGTTCAATCCCGGCAAATGCGCCTCCGCAAATGAAGAGGATGTTGCGGGTGTTGATGTTGACCAATTTCTGCTCGGGGTGCTTGCGCCCACCTTGAGGAGGGACATGCACTTCAGCTCCTTCGAGCAACTTGAGCAGGGCTTGCTGCACCCCTTCGCCGCTGACATCCCGGGTGATGCTCGGGTTGTCATTCTTCCGAGCGATTTTGTCAATCTCATCAATGAAGACAATGCCCCTCTCGGCAGATTCGACATCGTAATCAGCCGCCTGCAAGAGCCTTGAAAGCACGCTTTCCACATCCTCTCCAACATACCCCGCTTCGGTCAAGACCGTCGCGTCCGCAATGCAAAAAGGAACGTCGAGCATTTTTGCAATGGTCCTCGCGATGAGGGTTTTTCCTGTCCCCGTTTCACCCGTGAGGATCACATTGGACTTCTCGATTTCTATGTCGTCGTCATTGGCCGGATGCATCAACCGCTTATAGTGGTTGTAAACCGCGACGCTTACAGTGCGTTTTGCATCTTCTTGGCCGATGATGTATTCCTCAAGTTTCGCTTTGATTTCGTTGGGTTTCATCAGGTTGAGTTGCGGCACTGGAGCACCTTTCAACTTTTCCTTTTGCTCCTCCTCAATGATGGCCTCAGCCTGAGAAACACAGAGGTCACAAATGTGCCCTGTAATTCCAGCGATGAAGACGTTGACCTCGTCCTTGCTTCTGCCACAGAATGAGCAGGTGATGTCTTTTTTTGAGCTCATGAAACCCCGTTCAATTATTTGCGCTCCAGGACTTCGTCAATCATGCCATAAGCTTTTGCTTCGGAAGCGATCATCCAGTAATCACGGTCTGAATCGGCCCAGACCTCTTCGTAGTCTTTTCCGCTGTGATGCGCTATGATTTCGTAGAGTTCTTTTTTCAGCTTTTGAATCTCACGAGCGGTGATTTCAATGTCTGAAGCTTGCCCACTTGCACCTCCTAAGGGTTGGTGAATCATTACGCGGCTGTGCTTGAGTGCTGTTCTTTTGCCTGCCGCTCCTGCGCACAACAACACAGCCCCCATGGAAGCTGCCATGCCTGTGCAAATGGTGCTTACATCTGGGCGGATGTATTGCATCGTATCGTAGATGCCAAGTCCTGCGTAGACACTCCCTCCGGGAGAATTGATGTAAATCTGAATGTCTTTGGACGGATCGGTTGACTCCAAGAAGAGCAACTGAGCTTGGATGATGTTGGCGATGTAATCGTCGATCCCCGTGCCTAAGAAAATGATCCGGTCTACCATCAAGCGAGAGAAGACATCCACCTCCCGAAAGGGCATCGGACGCTCTTCAATGACCGTACGGGTCATGTTCTCTGGGCCGTAAGCGGCTGAAATGTAGCTCTCAACAGTATGGCTGCTCAAACCGCGGTCCTTGACGGCGTACTTGAGGAATTCTTTGCGATCGGTCATGGGATAAAATTACACTGCAAATTTGGCTGCTCCTCTTAAGCTTTGTGAACGAGGGCTTGAAATTTGTGAACGTTGCAGCATGGAAGACTTTGTGAGTGCGAAAACGCCCCGTGGTGAACGGGGCGTTTTTCATTCATTTATCGGTGCATGCATCAGCGTACTTCAGCCGCCAATTTTGCAAAGTCATCGAAACTAACGGCTTTTTCTTTGATGGTCACTCGGGTTTTCAAGTCATCAACCACCTTCCGTTCAATCACCACATCTGCAATTCGGCGACGCTCTTCCTCATTTGCGAGGGCATTTTGAGCGAAGGTATCCAGGTATTCACCTTCGATTGGCATCCCGTACTGAGCGTATTGGGCGCCGATCATGCGTTTGGCCTCTAGCTCCAACTCCTCCTGAGAAATGCGCATTTCAGTCGCTTTCATCACAGCAGATTGAACAAGCTGCCAACGCAAAGATTCTGCGTACGACGGGTACTCCGTGTCAACCTGTTCCTGGGTAATTTCCTGTTCATTGGCTACCTGAATCCAGCGCTTCATGAATTCGTCCGGCATGGGCAAGTTGATGTGCTCCAAAAGGTCAACGACGAACCGACGGCGGAACACCCACTCTGCATCTCGATCGAATTGATCCGTGATTTGATCTTTCACCTGATTTTCAAAGGCTTTTGCATCTGAAACCACGTCTTTTCCCAGTACTTTATCCCAGAGCTCCTGGTTGTTCTCGTGAAGGTGCATGCGCTTGATTTCCTTCACTTCATACTGAAACTTGCCTTGGAGGTCGTGGACCTGGTCATGGGTAATGTTCAACATTTTGCCCAAATCATCATGGCCGTGGCTTACGGCGTGCGGGTCCACTGCAACGATGTCTCCAACCTTTAAACCTTGCAGCGCTTTTTTCGCTTTTTTGTCGGAAACGTGCTCGATGGAAATGTTCGCGTCGTTGGCGATGCCTCCTTCAAGGACGGTTCCCGAATCGTCTAATTGAGCCATGTGGCCTACCAACAAGTCCTTTTCTTCAGAAACCTCTTGGTCGGTGAGGTTGCCATGGCGGCGTTTGTGGTCTTCAATGGCTGCTTCAATTGCTTTCTTGTCCACCTTGATGGTGTGGCGGGTGAAAACTGCCTTTTTGCCAAATTCGAGCGATACCTCTGGCGCTAAACCAATGTCATAGGCAAATTCGAAATCACCCGGCTTTTCGAAGTCCCCACTGTCGGACTCTTCCTTGGAGGGGATGGGTTGACCTAAGACATTGAGCTGCTCCTCATCGAGGTATTTCCCTAAGGATTCTTGAAGCATTTTGTTGAGCTCATCGACCAACACGGTAGTCCCGTATTGCTTCTTGATGAGTGCCATGGGAACTTTTCCTTTCCTAAAGCCGGGGATTGTAGCGCTTTTGCGGTAGTCATTCAAGACGTTCTCAACGCGCGGCTGGTAGTCACCGGGCTCTAACTTAACTTTTACTCGGGCGGTCAATTCCCCCAAGGATTCGCGTTCAATCTGCATGGATTGCGATTTGGTTTTTGAAAACTTCAGCTAAAACCCAGGCCCAAGAGCCTGAGTTCTAACTGTGTTTGTGCGGGTGAAGGGACTCGAACCCCCACGCCTTGCGGCACCAGATCCTAAGTCTGGCGTGTATACCAATTTCACCACACCCGCATTTCCCATGAAAGGGGGCGCGAAGGTACGCATGAATTCATTGAAAATGAATTGAAGCTCGGCACTTTTGAGGGGATTGGTTTTGCGATGTCAAATTTTGGCCAGGCAGGTTGTGGGGTTTGGCTCAGTGGCTCGAACTTGCAGCCCAAATGCACATCAACCAATTCCTTCGGTTTTCAGGATTCATGCTCGGAATGGGGGCGTGGTGTGTCGTGGCACATGCCACCCCGTTGGACAGCACGTCTCAGCGGGTTCGCATCGTACGAGCGGATGCGATTTTACGGGATCCTGCCGTCACAGGAGCGGAGCGCATTGTAGGGGACGTATTGTTGGCGCACCGTGATGTTGAGTTGCAATGTGACAGCGCCTGGAGGTTCGATGATGGGCGGTTTCGAGCCATGGGCCATGTTCAAGCAAATCGACCTGGTGATTGGCAGATGTTGGCCGAATCGCTGGAATGGGATCCCCTTACGGAACAGCTCCATGCGACGGGCAGTCCTGTTCGACTCACCGAGGATGAGATGTCCATAGAAGGCCCTTCCATTCGGTACGAATTGAAGGACGAGGTGGCCTGGTATTCCAGTAGATCGACCCTTACCACCGTCGACCAAACAGCCAAGTCCAATCGCGGTTGGTACCATGCTGCAACCGGTTGGATGACCTTGGCCGGCGAAGTTGAAGTTCAATCCCAAGAGGAGCTGGTTAAATCGGATTCCTTGCAAGTCCAAGCTCAGGGTGATGGGGTGCGGTTACTCGGCCATTCGGTGGTGAAGCACATGGATGGAGATTGGGCCATTTCTTGCGAACAAGGCTGGCTATCGGCGGATTCGGGTTGGGTCGCAGGTGCCCTGCGCAGGGCGTGGGTGCGGCGTGGAGTAGAGGGGGTTTGGGCGGACAGCTTGGCTTGGTCAGAAATCAAGGGGTTGCGCCAAGCGTGGGGGCATGTGGAGGCGGTCGATACGGCCCTAACTCAAGTTGTGCGCGGAGATTATTTGGTCCAATTCTTAAGCGACTCTCTATGGAATTCACGTGTGGAAGGTCACCAAAATTCAGCCGTCCTCGTGCAAATTGAAGCCCATGATACCCTTCGGCTTGAAGCCAGCACTTTGGAACAGGTTGATGGGCGTTTGCGCGCCTTCCCCGAAGTTTTCTTCAGCCAAGGAGGTGCTCTGGGCAAATGCGACACGTTGATTTGGCTTGAATCCGATGGCATCATTCGTTTCGAAAATCAGCCTCTCATGTGGTTTGAAGGCCAAACTTTGGAAGCGGATACCATCATCGTCACCTTGAGGAACAAGGCTCCTGAGCGGCTCCATGGACTGGGGCATGCATTTCTAACCAAGCAAGTCAACGATTCCTGTGCTGACCAAATCACGGGCCGTCAATTGACGGGATTTTTCGAGGATGGAGCCATTCATCGGTTGCTCGTGGAAGGAAACGGCGAGGCGATTTACTTCGTAGAGGACGAGGGCCAATTGCAATTCAATCGCGCTTCCTGCAGCCGCATGCGCATCGAGTTGGAATCAGGGCGTGTGCGCGATCTCACTTTACTTGACGCTCCCAATGGCCGCTTCATGGGGCTGAAATCGTCGACCCAAGAGGAACGTTGGCTCAAAGGCGCTGCCATTCACAGCATGCCTGAATTGCCCGAATTGGGGGATTGGCCACCTGAAATTTCAACCGAAGCGTACCAACCGTAAATCCTCGGCCACCATCGGTGAATTGGATGGTGAATTGCTGCGTAACCGCTATTCCTTTGGTTGATGCAGCGAATGATGGCGTTGGTATTGGGAACACTCGCATTCCTTCCCGTGTTGGGGCAGTGGAGCGGCGGCACTTTGGTTCGATCTTCAGGGCCGTTGGTGGGCCCCTTTTCGATGCTGAGCACGGACTTGAGTGGCCTTCAGGTTCGGGTGGTCGCTCCGGCAGTTTCTTGGTCGGGTAGCCATCGCATGCCCCGGGCTACCAATTGGAATTGGACCTGGTCTGTGCTCGAGGTTGATCCCTGCTATGCGCGCCAATCTGCTCGGATGAGGTTTCATGTGGATTTAATGGAGGGTTGGGAGGTCTCCGTTGCCCTGGGGGGAGTGCGGGAACTGTGGCCGGAAGTGGGCCAAATCCGTTGGCGCCCTGATGCATTGATGTGCTTGTCTATTGACTTAGACGAAATGCGCGCAATGGCATGGTTGGACTGGGGTGAAGGTTGGGATTTGCCGGCACCTACTCGGCGTGTGAGTGGTGGTGTGACGTTTTCGAAAACATGGGTGGATTGGACGGCCTCTGCCCTCCTTGGATCTGGTGGGTTTTCTGGGCAGGTGCATCGAGTGGTGGGCGAGTCCTGGGGTTGGCATGTTGGTTGGGTGGGTCAGGAAGGCCGGCTCTTGATTGGTTTTGACTGGAGGTTCAGCACAAAGGGTCGAGCGAGCTGCCAATATGGGGAGAGTGGATGGGGTGCACCAAGTTGGATCGGTCATGCAACTTGGTAGTAAGTTGGTTTTGGCATTCATCTGCATGGGTGTTTGGGCCTCTGCGCAGGAAATGGAGAGTGCAATGGGTGACCTTGTTGCGGATGGAGTTTTATCTGCGGAGGAGGCGTTGGCCGTGGAAGCTCACATTGAATCTTCTGGATGGCCCAGCTCAAAGGAGGAAGTTGCGGCGATCGCGGGGCTTTCCATTCGTTCTGCAACAGCCTTGATGGCTGACCAGCGTTGGCGAAGGTGGGTTTTTTCTCAGCA
>DAISXU010000045.1:0-17174 GCA_036825655.1 Flavobacteriales bacterium
GCTGATGATCGCCATCTTGGTGGGAGGCTACGTTGGCCTCCTCAATTTGCGGTCCAATTTCTTCCCTGAGGTAGATTCCAAGACCATTCAAATTCAAGTGGTCTATCCGGGAGCCGCACCAGAAGAAATCGAGGAGGGAATCGTTGCAAAGATTGAAGAAAACTTGCAAGGGATTGCCGGTTTGGATCAAGTGAAGAGTGTGTGCAACGAGAATGCAGGTAACATCACAATCGAGGTGTTGGACGCCCGTCAAACGGACGCAATCCTTCAGGACGTCAAGAATGCGGTAGACCGAATCGCGAGTTTTCCTGTCGGCATGGAGCCCCCCATTGTGTTCAAGCAAGATGCAGAGGGCGTTGCGTTCACATTTGCCGTTACAGGTGTGGATGACTTGCGCATCTTGAAGCGTGAAGCGCGTTTGATTGAGCAGGAATTGCGTGCCGTGGATGGAATTTCAAAAATCCAGCTGAGTGGCTTTCCTGAAGAGGAGATAGAAATTAGGCTGCGTGAAGATGCGCTGATGGAGCTGGGTTTGACCATTGCTCAGGTCACCAATGCGGTTCGTGCTGCGAACATCGAGGCCACGGGTGGACGTTTGAAGACGTCAGCAGAAGAGCTGATCATCCGAGGGCGCTATCGGGAATACAATGCGGGGAACCTGCGGGACATTGTTTTGCGGGCGGATCGTGAGGGAAGGGTGGTTCGTTTGGCCGACGTGGCTGAGGTGATTGAGCGTTGGGCAGAAAACGATCCGTCGCGCAACTGGTTCAATGGGCAGCCCGCAGCAGTGGTTACGGTCAATAACCTCAATTCTGAGTCCATCCTTGTGATCACCGACTACATCCGGAATTACATCGCTGCCTACAACGAACGCGGTGCGGACACCCGCATTGAGGTGATTCGTGACTCCTCGGTAGTGCTCAACCAGCGGATTGACTTGTTGGTGAACAACGGCATCGTTGGATTTCTTTTGGTGGTGTTGTTCCTCGCCCTGTTCTTGAATGTCCGGATTGCTTTTTGGGTGGCTTTGGCCATTCCGGTATCGTTCATGGGGATGTTCTTGATTGCTGGTTATGTAGGCATAACGATCAATGTAATCTCCTTGTTTGGAATGATTTTGGTCATTGGTATCTTGGTTGACGATGGCATCGTCATCGCAGAAAACATCTACCAGCATTACGAGCGGGGTGCTTCGAGAATGCGGGCTACAATTGATGGAACGCTCGAAGTTCTCCCGGCCGTATTCTCTGCGATTTTAACCACGGTCGTGGCATTCTCTTCCTTTTTCTTCATCGAAGGCCGGTTAGGTGACTTCTTTTCAGACATGGCCAAGGTCATCATTCTGACGCTGGTCTTTTCTTTGATTGAAGGAGCCTTGATTCTTCCTGCGCACATCGGTCATTCGAAGGCGTTAAGGAAGGATTTCAAACCCAATCGATTGGAGCGATTCATGCGCCGGATCATGGACGCTATGCGGGATCGATTCTATGCGCCGTTGCTGCGGTTTGCCCTGAAGTCCCCTTGGATGATGTTCACGATCATCGTTGCCATTTTCATGATTTCTGTACCGGGCTTGATCGGAGGAGGACTGGTTAAAACCACCTTTTTCCCATTCATCGAAGGGGACAATTTGACCATCAATTTGGCCATGCAATCGGGTACTCGAGAAAAGGTAACGGAGGCGCAACTCAATCGCATTGAGGAAGTGGTTTGGGAGGTGAATGAAGAATTGAGTGCACAGCGAACGGATGGCTTGCAGATGATTCAAGCAGTGGACAAGCGCATAGGCCCCACCACGTACAACGGACTCATCAATGTTCAACTCCTTGACGGCGAGCGACGCGGAATGCAATCAACGGAAATCAGCGCGATGATTCGAAAGCGCGTTGGGCCAGTGTTTGGAGCTGAGAACCTGAGTTTTGCTGCATTTTCCCCATTCGGTAGACCGGTTTCTGTTTCGTTGCTGGGAAATGACTTGGAGGCCCTGTCGGCGGCGACGAAAGAACTCAAATCGGCGATGCTTGATCGCGAGGATCTGAAAGATGTAACTGACAACAACCAAGAAGGCGCTCAGGAAGTGGAGGTTGAATTGAAGCCTCGCGCATACCAGTTGGGTTTGACTCCGCTGGAAGTCATGACTCAAATTCGGCAAGGCTATTTTGGCTCAGAGGTCCAACGCCTTCAGCGTGGAAGAGACGAAGTAAGGGTATGGGTGCGAATTGATGAACGGGACCGGACTTCTGTTGGCTCCCTTGAAAACTTCAGGATTCGTACAATCACGGGAGCATTGGTGCCACTGACCGAGGTGGCTGAACTGAACATGGGCCGTGGAGTCAGCGCAATCAATCGGCTCTATGGTCAGCGTGAAGTCCAAGTTGGTGCCGATCTTGCCGGACCGTGGGTCTCTGCATCGGAGGCTAACGCGGACATTCGGGAGCGCATAGTGCCTCAGATTTTGGCCAGTTACCCGACAGTGGTTGCGAGTTTTGAAGGGCAAAATCGTGAACAGGCCAAATCACAAAATTCGATTCAAGCCGTGCTGCCCTTGGTGTTCGCCTTGATGCTTTTCATCATCATCCTCACCTTCCGATCTCCCTTGCAGGGCCTGGCCGTTTTTGCGCTGATCCCATTCGGATTCATTGGAGTGAGTTTGGGCCACTGGTTCATGGATGCCCAAATCAGCCTCTTTTCGATTTTGGGCATGTTGGCGTTGATTGGGATTTTGGTGAATGATGCGCTGGTTTTTGTGGCGGCATACAATGGGTATTTGAAATCGGGCATGGATTTTCGCGATGCCATTTGGGAAGCGGGCATGTCGCGTTTTCGCCCCATTTTATTGACTTCTGTCACGACGGTTGCTGGCCTCGCGCCTTTGATGCTCAATAAGAGTTTTCAAGCCCAATTCCTGATTCCTATGGCGATTTCCGTTGCCTTTGGATTGCTGTTCGTAACCATCATCATCCTCGTTCTTTTGCCCGTTTTCTTGCAGTGGATCAGTCCCCTGCACCGATCGTGGGTTTGGGTGAAAAAAGGGGATTGGTTGAGCCCTGAAGAGGCGGAGCCAGCCCGTCGGGAATTGGTGGGGTTGGATGAAGAAGTATCCTTGAATGATTGACACGATGTCCATTAAACTGAAACAGTTCGCGGCCGGGTTCCTCCTTTTCATTTCAACTTTTTGGATTGCAAGTGCATGGGGTCAAGAGGCTTTGACTCGAGAAAGGGCGATAGAACTGGCACTTGAGCGAAACTATGCCCTGAAACTCGTTCGTTTGCAGGCGGACCAGTCTATTGCAACGAATTCATGGGGAGCTGCCGGGGCTTTGCCTCGGCTGTCATTCTCGGCTAGCCCTTCGAAATCGGTCTCGGATCAAAGCGAGAATCCGACTTCATTTTTGCAGCAGCGCATCGAATCGTCTGGGTTCAATTTGGGGGCGCAGGCGAATTGGACCTTGTTCGATGGTTTTGGAATGTTCGCCAACAAGCGCTCTTTGGAATTGTTGGAAGCTCAAGCTGGAGGAGAGGTGGATTTGATGGTTGAACAGACCGTCCAAGCTGTGTTGCAAGCATACGACGCAGTGCTCGTCCAAGAAGCCTTGTTGGATGTGTTGGCCTGGTCGTTGCGTTTCTCTCGGGAGCAAATCAATTGGCTTGAAATCCGGGAATCCTCGGGTGCTGCTGGGTCTTTTGATCGCTTGCAATTTGAAAACGCGATGCTTTCGGATAGCATGGCTTGGATGCAGCAGGAAGGTGCACTTCGGATGGCCCAGCGCAACCTAAACCGGTTGATGGCTGAGGAAGAAGAGAAGCGATGGGAGTTGAGTTCGCCCCTAACCGAGCCCAGCAGAATCGCTGATGTTGCCGCCATGGAGGAGGCCATGAGGTCTTCGGAAACGGCCATCCGCAATGCGCTGTTGGGAGAGGCACTTGCACAGACTTCGATGGATCAAGCTGCTTCGAGGTTGTACCCGGTTTTGGCTTTCACGGCCAATTTTGGTGACCAATTCAATGCAATTTCTGCCGGGGCCTTTTCAGGAGATGCACGCGTGAAAAACACCTCAGCCGCGCTTACGTTGAATTTTAACTTGTTCAATGGAGGCGCTACAAAGCGTGCACTTGATCAAGCCGCAATCCAGATGGACCTTGCCATAACAGCTTCTGAAAACCAAGTGGCTGCCTCCCTGCTTTTGTTTCGAAATGCAGTCGACCAATTTGAGACCCAACAGGCCATTCATGGCATGGCAAAAGCGACGGTTGTGAACGCCGAACAACTGGTTTCTATTGCGGGTGACCGGTATGCCTTTGGGGCCTTGAATTCACTGGAGGTTCGCCAACTTCAGCTCAATTTGCTCCGAGCAGAAGTCAACCAATTGCAAGTGCTGCAGAGTTGGAACTCGGCCTGGTTGGATCTGCAACGGTTGAGTGGAAACCTCCGCCCAGCTCGGCTTCAATCGCCTGGTTATTGAACGATGGATCCCGAGCAGAGGCACATGGGTTGGAAAGCTGTGCGTTTGACGCGAAGGGCCCTGCCATTCTCCTCAAAGGGCAGTGGACGAGCCTCGAAGCCTTTCCCCATTTGTACCCAAACAGCGTCGGAGCGGTAGCCCATTCGGATCAGGTGCCTTTGAACCGGTCTCGCGGCGACTTGCATTTCAAAGGGGTAAATGACTTTTCCGTTGAGGGAATTGCAGGCGTATTCGCATGCTTCCGCGTCCATAGGTCCTAAGGGTGCAACGCCCCAATCGAATGGATTTTCTGGATATTCCAAGCCGTCTCGTTCGTTCATTCCATCGGGAACAATGAGGGGGTCGAAGGTCAACTCTTCTTCCACTTCAGCGATGGCTTTGACGCCCTGCTCATGGTTTTGCGCCATGATTTTCGTTCCCATGGTCCACCACGTTAGGCAGACCACAAGAGTTAATATCTTGGTATCCATGCATTAAATATACGATAAAAACGTATAATAACACGACCAAAGACCAATAATAATCCCCTTACAGATTTCCTTCTGCGTTACTTGCTCCTGGGTCCGTGTGCTCTACTCGAAAGCCGACGGGTGCCGGTTCATCGGTTTTTTGGGTGTCCAGTTCCCAGTGGGCCAAAGCTTCAAAAAACGCTCCCGTAGTGCGGTGAATGCGTGATTCATCCCAATCTTCCGCTGCCCCAATGCCCAGGACCCGAGTGCCTTCATCGTGATCACTTGCAAACTTGTCGCATTGAGGGAACTGGACCCATGCTGCGATGCGGCCATTGCTCATTTGTGAGAAGATGAGTGAACCAAATTCTTTGTACAGGGACTCCTGGTTGTTCAGCAATTGGTTCATGGCTGATTGGGGATTGTATTGGAACGGTGAGGGCCGGCGTCCAAGTGTTGCGATGACAGATTCTCGGTGAGTAAACACGTCGCTGACCTGCACTTCCATTGCCAAGTGTTCATCCGAAGCGATGGCATTCAGGGTGCTCACCAGCAACTTCTTTGTTGCGGGCCAACCGCTTCGCGCAGCGTCAACTTCCGCCAATGCGGTGCGATACAGCTCAATCCCTTTGTTGTAACCTTTCATTCTTTTGGTAAGTAGGTCGTGTGTCCACCTTCGTTGAGGAGTTGATTTCGCTGGAAGAGGGCCAAATCGGCGTGTACCATTTCCGCGCACATCGTCTCGAGTGAGGTTGTGGCCGTCCAGCCCAGTACGCGCTTTGCCTTCGATGCATCCCCTACAAGAAGATCAACTTCTGCGGGTCTGAAATAGCGAGGGTCCACCGAAACCAAAGTCCTCCCAGTCGAGTTGCAAATGCCTGTTTCATCGACTCCTTCTCCCCGCCAGCTCAATGTTATACCCACTTCCGCAAAAGCGAGGTTCACGAATTCACGAATGGCCACTGTCCTGCCGGTCGCTAGCACGTAATCATCGGGAGTGTCCTGCTGCAGCATCCTCCACATGCCTTCCACGTAATCTTTGGCATGCCCCCAGTCCCTCTGGGCATCCAAGTTGCCAAGGTACAATCGGTCTTGTAAGCCCAGGTGGATGGCCGCCGCTGCTCGGGTGATTTTTCGGGTCACAAAAGTCTCTCCTCGCCGTGGACTTTCATGGTTGAATAAGATGCCATTGGAAGCATGAATCCCATATGACTCCCGGTAGTTTTTGACAATCCAAAACCCATAGAGTTTTGCCACTCCGTATGGACTACGGGGGTAAAAAGGAGTGGTTTCCGATTGGGGAACTTCTTGAACGAGTCCATACAATTCGGAAGTTGAGGCCTGGTAAAATTTCACCTCTTTTTCCATTCCGATGATGCGGATGGCTTCAAGGATTCGCAAGGTGCCAATTCCATCTGCATTGGCCGTGTATTCGGGCGTGTCGAAACTCACTTTCACGTGACTCATGGCCGCCAGGTTGTAAATCTCTTGAGGCCTTACCTCTTGGATGATTCGGATGAGGTTTGTGGAATCAGTGAGGTCTCCATAATGAAGCCGAAACCGTGCGCTTTCAGTGTGTAAATCCTGATAAATGTGATCGATCCGATCTGTATTGAATTGAGAAGACCTGCGTTTCACACCATGTACCTCGTAACCCTTTTCCAATAAGAGTTCAGCCAAGTAAGAACCATCTTGCCCGGTGATTCCTGTGATAAGAGCGCGCTTCATGTGGGATTGTTTTGAGTGGACATGAATGATGTCCTTCTCCGCGCAAGATAATGTTTTCGTACGGGCGGATTCCTCAGTGGCTCGAGAGAAGTTGCTGGTTTTGGACCAAATTGTGGTAAAGTCCAGTTTGTGCCATCAGCCCATCATGCGTCCCTTGTTCTGCCACATGTCCTTGGTGTAAAACCGCAATTCGATCCGCATGGCGGATGGTGGAGAGGCGGTGCGCAATGACTAAGCTCGACCTTCCTTTCATGAGTCGCTCCAAGGCAACTTGAACCTCCTTTTCTGAGGCGGTGTCCAAGGCGCTGGTCGCTTCGTCCAAAATGAGGAGGTCTGGATCCCTCAAAATGGCTCGGGCGATGGCAATCCGTTGCCGTTGACCGCCACTGAGTTGCACTCCGCGATCGCCCACCAAGGTTTCATATCCTTCTGGAAAAGCCTCGATGAAGGCATGTGCATTGGCCTGCCGCGCAGCATCTTCGATCTCGGCTTGAGTTGCTCCAGGCTTGCCGTAGGCAATGTTGGAGCGAATGTCTCCTCCAAACAGAATGACCTCTTGGGGAACATAGGCGATTCGCATTCGATAACCTGTCAATGGAAACTCAGATAAGGGCAGCCCATCTACCGTGATTTCCCCTTCTGTGGGTTCGTGGAACCGCAACAAAAGCGAAGCAATGGTGGATTTCCCCGCTCCAGAAGCTCCGACCAAGGCGATTTGTTGTCCTGCCTCAATGGTCAGGTTGAGCCCTGAAAGCACCGGCATGTCCGGTCGGTTGGGGTAATGGAACGAGACACCTGCAAATTGCACTTGGCCTTTCAGCTTGGGCAACAACGAAGGCGCCAACCAATCCGCGGCAGCCTGTTCGATGTCGGTGGGGTGTTCTGACTCACTCCCAGTCGCGGGCAGCTCCCCAGCAGCGCGAACGGGCTCCCTTTTTTCATGCAGCAGGTCCATTAAGGTGTCGATGGCACCTAAACCGCGCTGCAGCGCACTGAATTGAGCAGCCAAACCTCCGATGGATCCGGCCACCAAACCCGTCATCAGAAGAAAGGTGAAAAAATGCTCAGAAGCCAAACCTCCTTCAGCCATGAGGTCAGCTCCCCGGAAAATCACCAAGGTGATGGCCCCGAAAATGAAGAGGATGATGAACGATGCAAAAGCGCCTCTCCAAATCGCTCCTCGCATGGCCAAGGTTCGGATTTCACGAATGCTTCCAATGTACCTCAGAATCTCAAGTGCCTCATTGGCAAAACTCTTCACGCTCACCATGCCTGTAAGCGATTCTTGCACCACCGCATTCGAATTGGCAACTTGATCCTGAGTGCGTTTGGATAGCCTGCGAATAAACCGACCAAAGCCAATGGCGGCAATGATCATGACCGGAAGGGTTCCAAGCATCAATAAGGTGAGGTGCACCGAGAAATAAAGCAAGGCCGCGATGCCACCTATGACGATGATGATTTGGCGTAAAAGCTCGGCAAGCGTGGTGGTGAACACATCTTGAACAGCTGTAATGTCAGAAGAAATCCGGCTGTTCAGATCACCCACGCTGTGCGTGTCATAATAGGACATGGGCAAGCTAATGACCGCCTGAAAAGCGTCCCTGCGCATCGCCAACATCATGTTCTCCGTCATGTGAGCGAACAGGTACACTCGGATGAAGCTCAACACGGCTTGAATGCCTAATACCGCGAGAATGGCCCACCCAATGGCTTCCAAGTCATTCAGGTTGATCGGTAAGTTGTTGAGCATGTCCTGTGATTCGGCGGCTTCCCCGCTGACACCAATGCCCCCAAGCTGGCCCCACATGCGGGTAACGAGAAGGGTTAAAACACTGCTGATGGAAATGATCAGGATGCCGATGGCATAGCCCCAAGCATAGGGCTTCAAGTAGCGGCCGACGCGTTTTACTCGCCCCCAGTTTTTCCATTCAAACTTTTTGCCTTCCGTTTCAGGTTGGTGCCTTGCCATGCTGCAAAATTAGGCGACCTTTGGGGACCCTGGGTTCCAAAAGCGCCTGATTTTTCAGTGGCTCTGCAACCGAGAAAAGAAATTCACAGAGGTGTTTTGGTAAACGTGGAAACTTCATCTATCTTTGCCCTCCCGAAAACGGAGAATTCTTTCCGTTGAAGGTAGAAACTGCTCGACATGAAAAGGACATTTCAGCCCTCCGTACGGAAACGCCGCAACAAGCATGGCTTCCGCAAGCGCATGGCCTCTGCCAACGGCCGCAACGTATTGGCTTCTCGCCGCCGCAAGGGCCGCAAGAAGTTGTCAGTAAGTAGTGAACGTCGTCACAAAGGCATCGAGCGTTAAACCGCGCTCCACAGACTTTGAACACGACCAGAGAAAAGGGATCCAATTGGATCCCTTTTCTCGTTATTCAGATTTCAGTGGTCCTGCGACCAAGGCTAAGGAGTCTTCCGTTAATTGAAGCCGAAAGGGGAGGACTTTGTCGCGAACGCGCACGGCTCGGTCAATGCCTGCAAGGAGTTGGGGCATCGAGGGAAATTCGAGCAGTTCGATTTCTGCATGGAATGCGAGATCTGGACCGAGTGCTTTCCAAGCAGCCTCTTTGACACCCCAGAGCACAGCTCGCATGATTTCGAGTTCCGTTTGATCCGTTATGTTCGAAAGTGCATCTAGTTCCGATTTGGAGAATACACGGGGAGCGACGCGCATCAATTGCGGCCTGCACCCCTCCAAGTCCACTCCGATGGTATGATGCGCCACAGCGACGGCAGCGTGTACGGTACCGTCTTCAGTTGTGGTGTGGCTAATGGACACGTGCATGGATGCGTCGGGATGCAGCATTGGCTTCCCCTGCGGCGAATGGGTGACCCATGAATTTTGCAACCCGAGGGCGTTCAGAGCTCCGTGGACAGCGAGGTGCTCCGCTTTGCGCTGGGCAGACATTCCTTCAAAAGAACGATTCGGAAACCTCCATTTTAAATCGAGGGAGACTTCGTTGGGCGTTACCGAATGGATCGCGAGTTGCATGCGCGCAGGGATTGAAGGCACGAAGTTAGGTTTGTTGGTGATTCTCGTGAACCAAGGGCGGTAGGGTCTTGTTTCTTACCTTTGCAGGCGTTTTCATTTGAAATTCAACTAACACCATGAGTGCACAAGCACCCACCACCACTTTGCCTTACAAGGTAAAGGACATGAGTTTGGCCGACTGGGGCCGGAAAGAAATTCGACTCGCAGAGGCAGAGATGCCAGGCTTGATGGCATTGCGTGAGCAATACGGAGCAACGAAACCCCTCAAGGGTTCTCGGATTGCAGGCTGCTTGCACATGACCATTCAGACTGCTGTGCTCATCGAGACCCTAGTGGAACTCGGAGCGGATGTACGTTGGTCATCATGCAACATTTTCTCGACTCAAGACCATGCTGCAGCTGCTGTAGCTGCGGCTGGAGTACCTGTTTTTGCTTGGAAAGGTTTGACAGAAGAAGAATACGAATGGTGCATTGAGCAGACCCTTTATTTCGGTGATGCTCGTCAACCGTTGAACTTGATTTTGGACGATGGCGGTGATTTGACCAATGTCGTTTTGGACAAGTATCCAGAAATCGCTTCAGGCATCAAGGGCATTTCGGAAGAAACCACAACGGGCGTGCTTCGTTTGTATGATCGCCAGAAGGCGGGTACTTTGATCATGCCTGCGATCAACGTGAACGATTCCGTGACGAAGTCGAAGTTTGACAACAAGTACGGATGCCGTGAATCTGCTGTTGATGCGATTCGCCGGGCCACGGACGTGATGATGGCAGGAAAGGTAGCCGTTGTCGGCGGATACGGCGATGTAGGCAAAGGAACTGCAGAGTCCTTGCGGAATGCAGGGTGCCGCGTCATGGTCACGGAGATTGATCCAATTTGTGCCCTCCAAGCGGCGATGGATGGATATGAAGTCAAGCGCATGATCGATGCGGTCAAGGAAGCTGACATCGTCGTTACCGCAACGGGGAACAAGGACATCATCTGCGGAGAGCACTTCGAGCTGATGAAGGACAAGGTCATTGTCTGCAACATTGGGCACTTTGACAACGAAATCGACGTGGCCTGGTTGAATGAGCACCACGGTGCAACGAAAGACACAATCAAGCCCCAAGTGGATTTGTACAACGTCAACGGAAATGACATCATTTTGCTTGCCGAAGGCCGTTTGGTCAACTTGGGTTGTGCAACAGGTCACCCCAGTTTCGTAATGTCAAATAGCTTCACGAACCAAACATTGGCTCAAATGGAGTTGTGGATGAACAGCGCGGCATATGGCAATGAGGTTTACACCTTGCCAAAGCACCTCGACGAAGAGGTGGCGCGCCTTCACTTAGCTAAAATCAATGTGGAGCTTGAGACCCTATCGAAGGAGCAAGCAGATTACATCGGGGTGCCTGTTCAAGGGCCATTCAAAGGCGAAGCATACCGCTACTGATCCCACTCCGTATACCGATATGAAAACGGGCCGCCTTCTGAAGGGTGGCCCGTTTTTTTAGTTGTAAACTCGGAGGATGGGAGAATTCCAGCTCGTGTAGTAGCGATGCAGTGGGATGGTGGCAGGCCCGTTGATCACGGAACCGTCAATGATGAGCCATTGCGAGTCACTGCATGGGTCTTCGAGGAACAAACCATCCTCGCTCACTTCCACGGCACACCCTTCTGGAATGTCATAAGTGGCATGGCGGTCAATGGCAACGAATTGATCATTGTTGTAGCGATAAATCACAATTCCCTTGGAGCCTCCCGTCAACAGGACATTTCCTGTTGGGACGGCGAGAGGTTGATAGGCTGGCAGGTCGATGTTGATATCAAAATCCACGGGTACATAGGGAATGTCCTGCTGCACCGTGTCGCATTTGGATTGAATCAAAAATGGCACAATCAAAAGGAATAGCCAAGGTCTACGCATGGGAAGGGGGGTCTAGGGCAGCTGCACGCAACCCCAAGGGATCTTTAGGCACGCCGGGTTGAAAGGCCTTGAGGTACCGCGGCTCGAAATACGCCAAATCCACTTCTTCCGCCCGCTCCACCAATGCGCTTGCATGGACAGCGTCAGGGTCTTGTTGAAGGAACTGCGCATCTGCTCGGACACCCAGTGATTTCACCTTATCTGCGGCATCCCCAACACAAATCAAGGCATGAGCGGTTAGCCCGGTCCCTGCAGGAAGGCCCACCTCCAAATCCACAGCTTGCGCATCGCTTTGAGCCGCCCAAATGCCTTGGTCAATTCGAAAAGGCTTCACATACACCTCCATTCTCCGGGCGTCTAACACAGGCCAAATCACCACATCGTCTGAATTTACCAGGTGGGCTGCACCATGCGCTGCCAACTCCAACGTGTCGATGGCGAGCAGGGGGATGCTTAAAGCATGGCAAATTCCCTTTGCAGTCGCCACGCCTATGCGGAGCCCAGTGTAAGAACCAGGCCCTGCCGAAACGGCGACCGCCTCGAGGTCCGTACGTTCCCAGTTTGCTTGCCTCATGACCTCATCGATCAAGGGCAATAACTCCTCAGCATGAACATGCCGGACTTCGTCGCGTTGCCTTGCTGAGGCCATGCACTCATTTCCTAAAAAAAGCGCAACAGAACATTGCTTAGTGCTCGTTTCGATAACCAACACTTTCCGTTCCATCAATTCTTCGCTTTGATTGCGATGAGCTCCCCGTCCTCTAACTTCCTGGAAACCCATTCATAGGGCCCAGTGATCACCTCATCGTTTTCTGATAAGCCGCTGGTTACTTCGATGTTTCTGCTGTCTTGGATGCCCGTTTCGATGGGAGTCCAAATCGCGGAATCGCCCCGCACGATGAAAACGCCAATCTCCGATTCGTCCTCCTCTTCATCCTGCCGAGTCGTCACCGCTTGGATGGGAATCGAGAGGGCTTGACTTGCCCGGGCTGTGAGCAAATCCACCGTCGCGCTCATTCCTGGACGGAACGGTGAATAGGTTGAATCACGGCCTTCAAACAGGTGCGCGTAGCTCGATTCCAACAACCTCACTTTGACCGAGAAATTGGTTACTTGATCCATCGAGAAGCCCGTGGCCAAGGCATTGAGCGCAGTGTTCCCGATTTCTGACACTTCCCCTTGGAAGACATCTTTCAAGTAAGCATCCACTTCAATTTCGGCTTGATCACCCAAGGTGACTCGGACGATGTCACTCTCATTGACTTCCAAATTCACCTCCATGGCTTGTAAATCGCTCACTTTCATGATCACCTCACCCGCCATGAAACCGGTTCCTTGAACGCTCTCACCGACTTCCTTACTGAGTGCTGTGACCGTTCCGGATTGCGGCGCGCGAAGGGTGGTCCGGGACAAATTGTCACGGGCTTCTTGAACAGATGCTTCGGCGCTGGAGATGGAATACTCGGCAGAAACTACATTTTGCTCTGCGGCCAAGCGCGAGGCGTTGGACGTTTGAAAATTTGCTTCTCCGGTATCGTATTCGGCTTGTGAAATCACCGCATCCTCAAAGAGCTGCTGTGTCCGAATCCATGCTTTTTCGGCTGCTTCAAACTGCGCATCAGCTTGCACTTTTTGAGCGCGGGCACTTGCCAAGTTGGAGCGGGTTGTGTTTAAGGCTGCCGTTGCGCGGTTCAGTGCAGCTTCATACACATCAGGGTTGATGATGCAGAGCAGGTCACCTGACCGCACATAGTCTCCCTCTTTTACAGGCAAATTCAAGATTTGGCCACTTACTTCTGCCGTAATGTTCACTTCCACTTCAGGCTGAATTTTACCTGATGCAGCAACGCGTTGGATCAAATCCCTTGGCACCACTTGCTCGGTGGTAACTTCCGTAAGGGTTTGCCTTGGTCCCATCACCTTCGCGACAACAACGAGCACGATGACCACTGCAACCCCCCATATCCACAGTCTTTTCTTCTTCATCAGTTCCGTTTATCGAAAGGTGAGTGGTGCTCCTGAGTAGAAATCGAGGATCCTACTTTTAAAGGCCAAATCGTATAAAGCCCTCAACCGATTGACACGCGCATTGTCGAACCGCGCCCTTGCGTCCGCATAGTCGAGTGCCGTCACAGCACCTGCTTCATAACGCTTGGCGGTGTTCTCGAAGGCCGTTTGTGCAGCGCTCAATGCGCGGTCCTGAGCGTCCAGGGTGCTTTTCGCTGCCAACGCATCGGCCCATGCTTGCTCCACTGTTTGGGTTAAGGTCTGACGAGCCTGTTCCAAGCGGTATTGCGCCCTTAAACTTTCTACTTCCGCCCTTTTGATGTTGGAACGCACTGAAAATCCATTGAGGATGGGAATGCTGAGGGAGAAGAATAAACTTTGGTTCCGATTGTCCCTGACTTGGGTATTGAAGGCAACGGTTTCGTAGTTCTCGTAATAGGTCTGCTGCGTGGTCACTGAAAAGAGCGTATCAAACGCACTGATGGTGCCAAGTTCGATGTCTTGCGTTGTTGGATTGCCGATCGGGGTTTGCCTCGCCCCAGAGTATCCCGTACCCATGGAATAACTCATGAATGCGCGCGGCATTCGTCCAGCGGCTGCAAGTTGTTCTGCAATCAGCGCATCTTCTACACCATACTCTGCTGCCTGAATTTCAGGGAAATTGGAGAGTGCGTGCTGCACAGCGGCGGAAGGTGAGGCCGGAACAGCAAGGCGCTCTAAGTCTGAATCTTGAGGTCGTGCTATTCGAAAATTTCGTGCGTTTTCCGCTGGGAGTTGCAAGATCTGTGTCAGGTTCAACCGGGCGAGATAAGCCGCATTTTCGGTGGCTACCACATTCGCTTCATCTGCTGCGAGCTGGGCCTCAACGTCCAATAGATCAGCAGGGGCAGCCGCGCCTGCATCCACCAATTTGCTTACGCGGACGACCTGCCGGTTCGTAGCGTCTCGGTTCATCGTAGCTACCGTGATGAATTCATCTTGGAACAAGACATTGAGGTAAGCTCCTGCTATGGTCAAAGCCACGTTGTTGCCAGCTTGTTCAATTCCCACCTCTGCTCGCAACGCCGTCAAACGCGCGCGCTCAAGGTTCAAATGATTCGTGAATCCATTGAATAACATGAGACCGGATGACAACCCGAAGCTATTGGATTGAATGCGAGCAGTTGCGAATTGGTTGGTGAAGGGGTCGATGGTTTGGCCAAAATTGTAACCATGTGAAGCCGATGCATTTAAGGAAGGTAAAAATGCCCCGATGGCAGCTTCTTCGCCAATGGAGGCCGACAATTCACCCAGCCTGGCTTCTTGAAGCGTTAAGTTGTGCTCAAATGCATGGTCTATGCACCGCTGCAAGGTCCAGGTTTCTTGGGCTAACAACCCTGATGAACCTGTAAAAAGGGCGATGATTCCAAGTGCCTGGAGTACGGTTTGTTTGGGTAATGTCAAAAACATGCTCAAATCTACGAAAGTGAGCGGTGTGCTGACTGCCAAATGAAGCGAACATCAAAGGCTTTCGACTGATACGTGGATGCCAGCCTTGTTCTGTTCAGACTGGCATCGACCTTCAAGTGAAAGCCGAGAGGGAGGAATTCCCTCTGTCACCAGGAATTCCCAAACCGATCGAGCCCGGTCGCGGCCATGGCGTTCGCATTGCAATTCATCGTCGCCTGCAATCGGGTAATACCCAGTGATTGCGATCGCCAATGATTCGCTAATCTGCATGAAGTCCCTCAAGGATTCCAGACTAGCAAGGGAATGGTAATCCAATCGGAACGAATCTTTCACGTATTCCACCCGTGGCAACGGGGTGGTTGCGCCGACTTTAAGCGGCACCAAGGCAATGGTGTCAACGAGCGCGTTGGGGATTTTGAATTCCCTTGAATAGAGCATGAAATTAGGTGTGAGAGCAAGTGCGTGGACCATGCCTTGCAATTCAGAAGGCAACTCGTGTTGGCTTTCTAAAGTTCCATGCAGGGGTTTGAACTCTCCCGGCAATTCCCACGTGATGTTCGTAGAAATCGGAATTCGCTTGTGGGCGTCAATGGACACCCAACGGGATTGGGCTGTTGCCCCTTGAAGGAAGCCCAAACACGATGCAATGAGAAGAAGGCTTCGCATGCATCGGCTTACGAAAAAACCGAGTGGGGGGTTTCAGTCGGCGCTGCGAGTCTGCTTTCGCCAAAAGAACACGGCTCCCAAGATGGCGAGCAGGACATAGGGAATGGCCATGAGGTAGAGGATGCCCGCGTTGAGTCCACGACCAAGCCCACCGTCCGATGCGCTGTCTTCTGCCACAGCCTTGCACATGACGCATTGCGCCACAGCTACTTCGCTGAGGATCAGGCCGAGCCCGATCAAGGCGAGGGTGCGGAAGAAGTGCTTCATGTGCATGGCTATGCTGGATAGTAGGGTGAAATCATCCAGTAAACGATGACACCAGTCAAGGTCACGTACAACCACAAAGGCCAGGTAATGCGTGCAATCTTCCGGTGCTTCTCAACTTGCATTCGAAATCCTCTCAACCAAGTGAAGAGCACAAGGGGAATGATGGTCGCCGAAAGCAGAATGTGAGACAGAAGGATTCCAAAATAGAGGGTTCGAATCCAGCCTTCCCCACCAAACTTCGTCGATTCTGTAGTCAGGTGAAATGCAACATAGGAAACCAAGAACAGGACAGAAAGTCCCAAAGCAGTGGTTGTTGCGGCGCGGTGTACGACGATGTTCTTGCGCTTAATGGCTAAAAATGCGATGATCAGGCACACAAAGGCAGCACCATTGAAGCAAGCATTCAAAGCGGGCAACAGGTACAAGTTCTGCCGTGTTTCCAGAGACAATTCTTCAGCTGGAGGAATCAAAAACAACAAGGCAACGACCAGTGGAACAGCCAATGCCGCTCCCCAAATCAATCGCTTGACCAACCGCTCGTTTTCTATCCAGTTCATGAGTTCATCGCTTAGGATCAGCGTCGGGTGTTGCTAGCCAACAACTGTTGCATATCGCTTAACAACTGATCCACCTCAGTTGTTGCTGTTCCGTCATAATAACCTCGAATGCGGCCAGCTTCATCTACGAGCACGAAGGTGTCGCTGTGGAAGAAACCTCCCGCTGCGGTATCACTGGCCAATGCCGTCAAGTAATACCCCGTGCGGGCGAGGTCGTACAGGTCCTCTTCATCTCCGGTAAGGAACTTCCATTGGGAAGTGTCGGCTCCGATTTGCTGAGCGTATGAGAGCAACCGTTGTGTGCTGTCTCGAACGGGATCCACGGTGTGGCTTAAGAGCAGGACATCATCTTCCGTAATCCCCTCTTTCCGCATTTTGGTCTGAAGCCTTACCAATTGGCTGCTCATAACAGGACAAATTGTAGGGCAATGGGTGAAGAAATAATCAACCACGCGAAGCCGCCGGCCAACATCTCGGTGAGAAAATTCCCTCCCATCCAAATTGGTGAAAGCAAACGGAGGAACAACATGTCCTTCTGGCCCAAGAAAGGGCAACGGGTCGACCTCCTCAAACAACTCCACGGCTTTTTCCCTGGCATAGGCCGCTTCGTCCATTTCTTTCTGCAACAGCGCAATGTCCTCAACGGCATCTCGGATGTCGTCTTCCGATGCGGCATG
>DAISXU010000046.1:0-15000 GCA_036825655.1 Flavobacteriales bacterium
CCGCGAAATCCAGCTCCAGCTCAAGCAGGCCAGCAAACCCAATCAACTCCTCACGCAGTGCTTGAATCTCCCGTGCAAAACCGCCCCTGAGTTGATCCAAGGCCAACCTGTGCGCCCCTGCATGCTCAGCCGCGATCAAATCTCCAACCGCCTCCGCCTGGGTCAAATCCATGCGGCCATTCAAAAAGGCACGCGCCGTGAACTCTCCTGGCCCCGCATGGCGGCAACCGGATGCGAGCATCGCACGCACCGCCTCTTGCTGGATGAACGGCGAACCATGAATGCCCAACTCCACCGTGTCTTCCCCGGTGTAAGAACCTGGACCTTTGAAAACCGTCGCAACGCACTCATCGAGGAGATCCCCTTCCGCATTCCGAAGCTTCCCAAACACCACAGAATGCGATTCCACAGCCATAAGGTCACGCGAAAAGGCCCGAGAAACCACCGTCAAGGCCTCCGGGCCGCTGACCCGAATCACCGCGATTCCCCCCATTCCTGCGGGCGTAGAAAGGGCGCAGATCGTCGCGCCGTCCATTGCTTGAGTCATTCCTGAGTTCATGGGGCAAATTTGGCCTAAATTTGGCCCGCGAAAACAAACTACCGCATCATGAGTGTACTCGTTAACAAAGACTCCAAAATCATCGTGCAAGGATTCACTGGCAGTGAAGGAACTTTCCACGCTGGCCAAATGATCGACTACGGCACCAACGTAGTAGGAGGTGTAACCCCAGGAAAAGGAGGTAGCGAGCACCTCGGCAAACCCGTTTTCAATACCGTCAGCGAGGCCGTTTCAGCCACCGGGGCGGACGTGAGCATCCTCTTCGTGCCGCCTGCCTTTGCCGCTGATGCCATCCTGGAAGCCGCAGACGCAGGCATTCAGGTCATCGTAGCCATTACCGAAGGAATTCCCGTTGCGGACATGACCCGTGTAAAGGCCTACATCGATGCGCGTGATACCACGCTGATTGGCCCGAATTGTCCCGGCATCATGACGGCGGGCGAGGCGAAAGTGGGCATCATGCCAGGATTCATTTTCAATCCGGGTCGCATCGGAATCGTCTCCAAGTCAGGCACTTTGACCTACGAAGCGGTAGACCAAATCACGAAAGCAGGTCTCGGTCAATCCACTGCCATTGGCATCGGAGGTGACCCGATCATCGGGACCACGACTTTGGACGCTGTCCAGCTCCTCATGGCTGATGAAGACACCGACGGCATCATCATGATCGGAGAAATCGGTGGTGACCTTGAAATCAAAGCTGCTCGTTGGATCCAAGAGAACGGCACGAAGCCCGTCGTCGGATTCATCGCTGGTGTCACAGCCCCCAAAGGGCGCACCATGGGCCACGCTGGGGCAATCGTAAGTGGAGAAGAAGAATCAGCTGAAGCGAAAAAACGCGTGATGCGGGATTGCGGAATTCACGTAGTAGACAGCCCTGCAGACATCGGCGCAAAAATGGCTGAAGTTCTCGGCGTGACTGCTTAAAAAGAGATTCGATCGAAAAAAAAGGGCGGCCCGTGAAGGCCGCCCTTTTGCATTCCATAGATGGCAGGCATCACGGTGGACAGCCTTCATCAATGGATCCATCGCAGTCATCATCTACCCCATTTCCGCATACCTCAACAGCTGCAGGATTGACGGCACCATTGCCATCATCGCAATCACCAAAGACCACGCTCCAGCCTGCGGAGACCGTGCAGGATTGAACGGCACCACTCAGCAAACCATAACCGTCGCCATCGCCATCCGGATAGACGGTCTGCATGGCACCGACGGTGTCGTCGTCGTCATTGCAATCCTTGAAGGTCCCTACACCGTCACCGTCATTATCATTGAATTCTGTGTTGTCATTCGGGAAGGCGTCCCTTGCATCACAAATCCCATCTTCATCGCTGTCGGTGCCATCTCCAATCGTTAAGACCAAGGAGTAAGTCACTCCGTTGACAGGTGAGTAAAAGCTCTTCGTCACTTGTTGGTAAGATCCCAAGGCGCAATCAGGGCAATAATCTTCGTCCATGTCGCCGCAATCCGTTGCGCTAAATGGGGAGGTGTCCAGGCTATTGGGCACGCCGTCTCCATCCGAATCTGGATCGCCATTGTCGCAGAGGCCATCTCCATTCGTATCCGAACCATCCGAATTGGGATTGTAGGTCCCTGAGTTGCAATCATCGCAAAAGTCAGCATCTGAATCTCCGCAAATGAACTTGTTGTAATCATCCTGGTCCTGGGCGTTGAGGGACCCGTCGCCATCGATGTCCGGGTCACCGCCATCACACAGCCCATCGCCATCAAAATCTTCCCCGTCATTGGACGTGTTGAACGTTCCGCTCATGCAGTCATCGCACCCGTCACCGTCTGTATCGGCACAAATCAATTTCAACAAAGGAGCTGAGTCTTGAGCGTTGAGGCGGCCATCATTGTCCATGTCAGGGTCACCACTATCACACAAGCCATCTCCATCCGTGTCTGTACCATCGTTGGCGGGATTGAACGTTCCACTCGAACAATCGTCGCATGTGTCAAAGTCGGTGTCGCCACATATGAACGGGTTGAGGTCATCCGTGTCATCAACTGCCAAACGTCCATCGCCATCCGCATCAGGATCGCCGCTGTCACAAAGGCCATCGCCATCAAAATCTGCTCCATCCGAATTGGGATCAAACGTTCCACTGATGCAGTCATCGCAGCCATCGCTGTCTACATCCGAGCAAACATTGGGGTTGAAGTTGTCTGTATCTGACATGTTGGGGCTGCCGTCGTTGTCTTGGTCTGATTCCCCTGCGTCACACAGTCCATCCCCATCCGTATCAGTTCCATCGTTGGCTGGATCAAACGAACCACTTACGCAATCATCGCAGGTATCACCATCCGAATCGATGCAAACAAACTTGTTTAAGGGTGCAGAATCTTCACCATCCAAAATCCCATCGTTGTCATCATCCGTATCCCCTTTATCGCACAGGCCATCACCGTCCGTATCCAAGCCGTCGGAAGCAAGGTTGTAATTGCCACTTGAGCAATCATTGCACCCATCGTTGTCATCATCCGAACAGAATCCCACTTCCTCTGGGATGGGCGTTGGAATGATGATTCTTCGATCGGCTTCCATTCCCAGATCGGCATAACAACCATTCACGTCATGCAATTGATAATCCGTGTAGATGGAAGTGCTTGTCCGTGCGCGTTTGATGTCATTCAATTCAAATGATGTTGCAAAAGGCGCTTCGTAGTTTTTTCGATCCATTACCTCAAGGGTATAAGGAGAACGCCCACCTGCAGACTCAATTTGAAGGAAACCAGTTGAAGCCTCTTCACCTTCTGAATAACGCTGGCCGTATATGTTGGTCATAACAAAATCCGGTGCGTGTTGTGTCGCAGGCTCTGGAATCCATGCCGCATCGCTGCTTGATTCAACAATTCCCGTTTCCGTTACAGCCCAGGTCACGTCTGCATACGTATCAACTCCTTGAGAAAAAGGAATGCGCCAAAAGAAACCACACATGCCCGTTTCTGGAAAAGCCGGAGTGCCTTGGCAGACATCCTCCGCCAGGTCATAGTCTGGAATCTTCACACCGGGGAACCCATATTTACAGGTATTGCAAAGGTTGGGGTTTGGCTCCCAGCAACCACAATCTCCACCGCATTGGCCGGCCAATCCAAAAGAAAAAATGGCCGCGGCACAATTGCCAACGCAACATAACCCATCCACAATCCACTGCACTGCATAAGCGATGCAGCCTCCCAAGTTGGTGAAAAATTCACCCACGTCTCCCGAGCAAAGGAATTCGATTTCAAAAGATGGGATCAAGGTGAATCCAGTCAATCCAAAATTCACATTGGCTGCAGTAACGTCCAAGTAAGTGTCATAGGTGTCCTTTCCCTTGTTTTGCATGTTGGAATTGGAGGCAATGAATGGAGCCGGAGTGATGTGGATGGAATCTTGATCGCAAGTAGTTTTAATTTGGAATTCACCCTCCAATGGCATTTCGACCACATTGCCTTGAGACCAAGGCTGGGAAGCATCCAGGCGGTACGTTACGGGCTCTGTAAATTGAAGGTTGACTCTGACTTCAGGCGTGTAGAGAGCCTCCAACTCATTGGTGATGGTGAAGTGGGTTTCCAAATCAATGATGTTGTACTCGGCATACAAATCAAAAGCTGCAGATTCAGCGGTGTGGAATGTCTGCACGGTGTTCGCGAAACTCAACTGGCTCGTTGGTGAGTTCATCAAATTCCACAAAGAGATCTTGCCATCATCTGTGATCAAATTGTATTGGCTCAAAAAAGCATTGTCGTCTGTTTTTCTGAAATCAATTGCAGTCTGAACTGGGCAGACGTATGGATTCAAAGGCGGGAACGGCCACGGTGGACAACCGGCAAATGTGAGCACATCTTCCATCAGGTCCAAGAAATTCAAAGAGACGTCGAAGTAGGGCTGAGGGTTCGAGGTTTTCGTAAAGAGAACGCCCTGGGCATAACCCGGAAGGGATTCTTGCAACATGGGCTCATCGGGGTAGCGCATCACCAAATTCAAGCCCAAAGGCCAGTTGATGTCCACCTCGGGAGCTGTGCTGTACCAGGATTCACTCGCGAAAAACGGCAAATTATTGGCAACCACATCCCCCGCTATATCAGCAACCATTTCAGTAAGGAAAGGAACCCGAAGCTTGCAAAGGGCAAACCAGTAATCCATCGGGTCAAGCGGCCCAACTTGCTGCAAACACGGATGTCGGTCCCAACACAGGTTGGACTCATAAGTCTCTTCTGTGCCATCCGAATCCAAATCAATGTCGTAATAGTAGTTGTTCTCGCTCGTGAAATTAGAGGCATCAATGCATGTGCCAACTAAAGGCAAATCGGCCATGGGGGTACCCGACAAGTCGATTCCCAAGATGTTTGACATGGCGGGAAGGCCCGGGTTTTGGACCAAGCCCAAATCACCACTCATACCATCCGATCCAACGTGCATCAAGGTTGACCGGTAAGACCGATTGAATTGAAAGAACGTATGCGGCGCACTCGATGGATAATTCCCAAATGGCCCCAAAAACACTTGGGCCTCCGCGAAGGCACCCACATCAAACGTGGTGATTACATCCTTTGTAATTCCAGGATTCGCCACGCTGATTTGGGGTGGAGTGGAAAAACTGGAGTCAAGTGAAACCGTTATGATGTCACCTCGATGGTAATCGGGAATCTCAATTTCAAGGGCCAACGGGTAATCCACCGAAAGCTTTCCCTGATCCAGCTGATGGAGCATGTACAGACTTGATCCGACATTGAATCCTGCGTTGATGTCCCAGCCGACTAGGCCACAGCATTCGATGTTGATGCCGATTGGGGATAAATCCAAATCCAACCATTCCAAGCTCAGTTGCCAATCGAAGATGGAAGCGCCAGCAGACATTCCCATTTCAGAAGCTAAATCGTCCAGTGAATAATCCAGAGACCAATCGTAGTAAACGGTGGAATCGACCAGAGCATTCCCTGCATCGAACATGCCCACGCTGTCAGATTTTAGTCGAAAGGAATAGGTGTTGGTTGACTGCGCCCAACCCACTGTGGACAAAAGCAAAAGGGCAAACGGTATGAGGTACTGCTTCATCGTTGAAAATCGTTGATGATGAGGTGATCCATGTAGTAGTCCATCTCGGGACGAACACGGTCCTTGAACTGAACGGGATAGAATACTGCAAGCGTTACGTAATGGAAACCCTCCTCTTCCCAATTTCCGAGGATGACCTCATGGCGTACCCAAGTCTCCCCTTCGTTCGTATACTCCCAAACAAGCTCCTCACCCCTTCCCTCCTGTTCAGGCCAAGCATGCGACTGCTGGTAAAGAAATTTGAGGCGCTCGTCAAAACCACTCCTCATCAATTTGCCCTCTGTCTGAGAAGCAATCATCTCAGCCGAATCATCAAAACCTAAAGGAATCGAGGGCAACAGATCATCCATCATGATGATGCTGATCCTCCGGGTCGCATCCAGATATCCTGGAAGAGACTGAGACACATTGTAGAAAGGAACAACGGGAATGCGAACTGGCAATTCAGACTCCAAAGCAATGGCCTCGAGGGAGTGATCCTGGAAGGTAGGCTCCGAATCCATTCTGTAAACTGTACCTCCTTTGGGCAAGTCCTCTCGCACGCGGTAGGGCATTCCAGAAGGGGTAAACGAATTGGGATCCTTCCCATGTTCCCCGGCTGGACGAGGACTGAGCGTCAATGTGTCAGAAACCGTCCGAGCTGCCGAACTAATGATTCTGGATTGTGCATGAGCAACACAAAGCACACAGAGAAACGCCATCAGGGCGATTAGCTTATACATCATGACAAAATTTGGTTCTGGCGCAAAGTATAAAACTTTCATCTCATTTTCAAAACATTACGTCTGAAAGGATATAACTTTCATGTGATGATGATAGCTTGTAAATGATACCAAATGATATTTGACAAGGCCTTCCCAACGCTCAATTATTTCTTAGAATAGAGCTTCGAAATCCTGAATTGCACTGACCATTCGCTCACAGCAGCACCACGCAGCGCTGAGCGTTTTCAAGCCATTGAACCGCTAGGAATAACTTTGACATTACTTCATCTTATTGAATGGAGAATAATTCAAAGAAAAAATCAATACTTACGAGTTCACATTCAACAAATTGGTGGTTGTTTTCTTGTTGGACACGCTTCATTCGCGCTTCAAAATGTCCTAAATTGAATACATTTACCGCTTCAATTCCTTTGAACTCCTTCCATGAGAACTACCTACATCATTCTATCCATTGTTCTTGCCATTGGGCTCATTCTATTCGGCATCATGAACTATGCAGGAAACAAAATCACCGAGGAAATAGATCGAGAACTCCGGCCGAAGTTCAATGCCATGGGGGCAGACTACGAATCCATCGAAGCCCATCCAGCAAAAGGAGCACTGACCTTTCACGGTTTGACCTACGAGCAAAATGAAGTGGACGAACTCACCATTACCTCTAAATTCGAAGACCTGGTGGCATTCGCTCAAGGCAATGCCAAAGAATTGCATGGGCTTGACATTCAACTTTCAGGCGGAACGCTCGGCGACGGTGCCGAAACGATTGAAATGGGGGACGCACACATCAGCTTCGATGCATTGATTGACTTGGAATTGCTCCAATCCAACCCAAATCAATACCTGACGAACTTGCTTTTGCAGGATGACTTGTACCTTGTATTCGAAGGGCAAGACCTTTTCCTGAAAATGGGTGATTTGCAACGTGCGTTGGGACGCAAAACCAATGGAGGAATTCGATTGGACTCATGGAGTGGAAGTTTATCGAAGGAAGGTGAGGCGCTCGAGGTTTCTTGGGACATGGAATCCCCTGACCTCGGGGACTTGGCTGTGACTTTGAGCGGAACCAACAACACCCTTGAGCATTTGGAATTAGAGGCTTCTAGTTACACTTGGAGTGCATTCGAGGGCCTCCAACTTTCGGTAGACGATATGAGCATGGATTTTGATGGATCCGTTTCATTTGAAAAATTGATGGAGGGAGGATGGGAAGATTCTATTTTGGACCAGGGTGCTACAAGCTGGAATTTTTCAGTTGATGGGCTTGAAGCAGAAGGCGCTGAACTCATGTCAGCAGGACTCCCCAGCAGCACTTTCTTGGTAAAGGAACTCAAACATTCCATGGACTTCGATGCAAATCGCCTAAAATCCGAAATGAACTTGGCATCCAATCTCGGTGACTTAGCATTTCAAGTGGATTTGGACATTGAAAGCATGGATCCCCCCATCATGGAGGCCACCACTTTCGAAGTGACCCTTTCTGATCTTCATCCAACACTGTCAGGCATGGCGAGTATGATTCCATTGCCCTTCCAGCCCGATGGACCTCATGGACTGACCTTATCATACACCGGGCCCCTCGATGAACTTGGTGCCGCATATTGAATAAAGCATGCAACGCATCTCTTCCCTCACCCTTCTTATTTTCATTGCTCAATTTGGCCTTTCTCAGACCAACCCCTGGTCGCTCCCTGAGGCCACTCTCCCCCTGCACTACTTTCAGTCAGCGATGCACTCCGACCAGCGCAGTGTTTCGGACAGCGAGAAAGCACTGGAATCCACGCATTGCCTGCAAGGCGAAGTCGTTAGCATAAGAACCGAAAACGAATTCCCACACTTGCGAACTTGGTTTCACCTCAAGTCCAGCGAAGGAGACACCTTAGCTTATTTCGTAGAAGGGGGAGCAACCCCTGACTGGGGGATTTTCCGAACTGACCAGCTTTACCTTCCTTTGGCTTCGAAAGGCGAATTTTGCCTCAAGTCAACGGCTGACGGTTGGTGGACACCTGCCTACGGCGCGGCTTCCTTCACCCCAGCTGCCCGCCCACTCACCATGGGACTGCAGCGGGTGGATGTTAACTTGGCAAATGACTGGCGCAACGGGAATGCTGGAGAGTTTTTAACCATCACGGGAACAGGGTTTGGTGACTCCCCCGGATACGTAACATTCTTCAATGGTTCTGAATGGTACGCAGCGAATACCGCCGAGAATTTCAATTACGTTGCTTGGCAAGATGATGAGATTCAGGTAGAAGTTCCTGCGGCTTTTTCTCATCCCGTGCGGGTGGTTACTGCCACCGGTGAAACATTGGAATCAACCGACACCTTGCACATCGGCTACAACTTGAGTTCCGCACCGGGAAGCCCCTACGGTTATACGCATCTGGTGGGGCAAACAGATGGTGGAATCCTGTTCCAAGTGAACGAAGCATTGTTCAACATCCCCGATCGCATGGAAGCCATCGATCGGACGTTTACGGAATTCATCTGCAAAACCGGTGCGAACATTCAATTAGGAGATGCCGCAACTGGTGCAGGATGGAATCTCGGAGACGGAGTCAATTCCATTTCTTTTGATGACGCCGAAAACCCGCTCTGGGCTGGCACAGTAGGTTATTGCAACACCCTTTGGTTCAGTTGCATCTTGGGCAATGAGACCTTTTATTACGTCGGGGAGATGGATGTTGTCATCAACGATGATTTCGACTTTGATTACAGCACAGGCATGCCCGAGCCGGGACAAGCGAAATTCAGTTATGTCTTGATGCATGAAATGGGTCACGCACTTCGGTTGGGACACGTGAATGAACTGGGCGAAACCATGTACCCGTCAGTAACGGACATGCCTTCAAACGCCTGGCATGCGCGGGACACGATATCGGCTATGGATGAAGCTGGCGCATCGCATGCCGTGGAAATCGCATCCTCTTTTACCTTTTCTGCCTGCGGTGTTCAGAACATGATTCCGGTGGAACTCGATTGCCCCCAGACGACCGTTGAAGTGACGAACATGTCAAATGACCTGCCAGTTCATGCCTACCCGAATCCATTCCAAGAGCAACTGGTACTTCCGCCGGGGCACTGGAAAGTCTACAATGCCATGGGTCGTCTGATGTACGATGGGATGAATGCGCAGGTCGATGCGAGCAACTGGACTGGGGGCATGTACTTTTTAGTGAATGAAAAAGGCCAAAAACAGTGCCTGCTGAAATTCCCTTGACCGCTCCATGAACCGCACGATCCTTTTTGCCCTTGCTGTTCTGTTAGGCTTCACTCAATGCACTCCGCCAGCAGTTGGAAATTCCCGAGCGCACCACCAAATCGTGAACGATGTCGTCCGCGCTTTTGAGCAGGAAGACTCTTTGGCATTTTGGAGGGCATTCTCACAGGATGCAACTTGGCTCGGAACTGCTATGAATGCACCGGACACCCTCCGCCGAACTCAAGTGGCCTTGGCTTACCAAAAGCTCTGGGATGAGTTTGATTTTCAACTGATCGAACCCTTTGATCTCCAGAACGCAGAAGCCAATTCCCAGGGTTCCGTTTGTGGCTATTTCCATTGGGAAATTTCGAAGCCTGACCGCACCGATTCGACGGCCTCCTTGCGCATTTACGAGGTGTTCGAGTTCAATGATATGGGAGAAATCCGTCATGTTCAGATCTACAGCGATCTGTCATCAGCCTTCACTTTTCTCCGGTCATATTAAGGCCAAAAGAGCATCCCCGTTGCCATAACCAGTCCGGCAAAGAGCATCACCAAAAGGGTATAGGGCAAAATATCTCGGGCCTTCAATCCTGTAATTCCCAAAAGCGGCAAAGCCCAAAACGGCTGCAACATGTTGGTCAGTTCGTCGCCGAATGCCATCGCCATGATGCCCTGCTCCAAAGGCAAGGATAGATTCTGGCATGCTTGAATGACCAACGGACCTTGAACCGCCCATTGCCCACCACCGCTCGGAACAAAGATGTTCAACAAGCCAGAAGACGTAAAAAGTGCCAAAGGCAAGGCCGAGCGCGAGGTAGATCCCACTAGGACATCTGCCATCCACGCGCCCAATCCCGTGCCCGTGACAAGCCCCATGATCCCAAAGTAGAGCGGGAATTGCACAAGGATGCCTGCAGCACCACGGATCGCCTCGTCGAGTGCATCTAAAAATCCTTTCACAGAACCGTGTGCCCAAAGCGCCGCTCCCAGCAACACCGTATTGATCCAGTCCGGTGTAATGAACCGCAATTCAGTCCAATCGCCACTCGAAAATGCCCCCCATCCCGCTCCCAACAAGATCACGAGGCCCAAGGCATAAGGCAAAACTCGGCCGTGATCCAATCGTTCTCCCCACCCATTCACCTCGCTTTTCTCAACCGTTGATGAAGGCGCCTCACCAGGAGGAATTTCAGTCCCCTCAGAAGAAACGCGTCGACCTAACCAAGCGAACAACAACACGGTAATCACCACCACCGCCCATGTCACCGACAAACTCCAATTGGCAAACACAGTGGATTTCAGACCTATGGCATCAGGAAGACCCGATAAGCCAGGAGCCAACTCCGATAGATGTCCATGTTCAGCCACTTTGAGTGGCGCCGACCCGCTCAATCCCCCATGCCACACCAACAATCCAGTATAACCAGCTGCCCCCAGAACACCAGGATGCAGCCCCTTCAACGAAGGATTCGCCCGCATGGCGTCCAAAACACCTCGGACCAAAATCGCCCCGCCCACAAGGCCAAGCCCCCAATTCAACCACCCCAATCCCATGGCCAAGAGAGCCAACTTGGGTGCGGCCCAAGCAGGAATTCGGATAATCCAGCCCACTGCGTAATTCAGGGCTTTGAGCACCGAGGGCGCCAATGCGAACACATGCCCTAAGACAAGCATGAACATGGCTTGGAATCCAAATCTCAATAGACCAGGATTCCAAAGGCCTTGCATCCATGCGCTCAAAGCGGATTGCCAACCTGCCATGTTCCAGGCAAGCCCCCCTGCAAGCCCGGTCAACAAGACGGCTATGGCGAGTGGGCTCGGCATCCACCTCTGGAAAGCACGTGCATAGGCATTGAGAATTCGATCCATGTTTCACAAGTTAATGCATGGCAGGAAAGTACTGCTTCCATGGAACTCGTGGATTGGGTTGTTGTAATTTCGGAGCAATGGTACGCCTGCTCTTGCTGACCCCTCCGTTCACTCAATTGAACACGCCTTACCCGGCTACGGCTTATCTCAAGGGCTATTTGAACACCCAAGGCGTCGCCACCGCTCAGGCTGACTTAGGCATCGAAGTCATTGACCGCATCTTCTGTTCAGCTGGTCTCCAAGGGATGTTGAAGATTGCGGAACAACAAACCCTTTGCGAACATTCACAACACATTGTTGATCAATCCGATACCTACCTTCGGACCATCGACTCTGTCATGAGGTTCCTTCGAGGGAGAGACACGACATTGGCTCGGCAAATCGCTCAACCTGGGTTTCTTCCCGTATTGATAGACGAGCGAGATGAAGCGGATATGGAGTGGGCCTTTGGCACGATGGGCTTGTACGATCGCGCCAAGCTACTTGGGACTCGTTACTTGGAGCAGCTTTCCCAGTTCATTGTTGAAACGATTGACCCCGACTTTGGATTTACACGTTACGCCGAGCAGCTCGGTCGATGTGCCTATTCCTTCGATGATCTGCAGCGAAGACTGGAGAGCCCTTGGTCCTACGTCGACCAGCAAATGGAGCCCATTCTCGCCAGCCTGATTGAAGCCCATGCCCCTGAGTGGGTCGGACTTAGCGTCCCATTCCCCGGGAACTTACTGGGAGCGCTGCGCATAGGCCAGTGGCTTCGGACCCATCACCCCACCATCAAAATTGTGATGGGGGGAGGGTTCCCCAACACCGAGCTAAGATCCCTGAAAGATCCGCGCCTGTTCGACTACTTGGATGCTGTCACCCTGGATGATGGGGAAACTCCGATGATGCAGCTTTTGGCCCGGTCAACCGATGCGCAGGCCCCCCTCCGTCGGACTTTCTTGCGGATCAATCAGGAAGTTGTTTACCAAGACAGCACCCTGCCGGATGTAAAACTTTCGGAACTAGGTACGCCAGATTATTCTGGGTTGACACTTGACCTCTACCTGAATGCCATTGAACAAACCAATCCCATGCACTCCCTTTGGTCAGATGGCCGATGGAATAAATTGACTTTGGCCCATGGTTGCTACTGGGCTCGCTGCACGTTTTGCGATATTTCATTGGATTACATTTCGGTTTACGAACCGGTTGCTGCCCGAATTCTAGTAGACCGAATGGAGGAGTTAGTTGCTTCAACAGGCCAAACAGGATTTCACTTTGTCGACGAGGCCGCTCCACCTTCCCTCTTGCGTTCACTCGCCTTGGAAATCCTTCGACGAAACTTCGTGGTGACGTGGTGGACGAACATTCGATTCGAAAAACGGTTTACAGCAGATCTTTGTAGGCTGCTGCGTCGCGCCGGTTGCGTTGCTGTAGCGGGCGGTCTTGAAGTTGCTTCCGATCGCCTTCTGGAGCTAATCGACAAAGGGGTCACCGTCGATCAAGTCGCCCAAGTTGCAGCTCACTTTACCGATTCTGGCATTCTGGTTCATGCATACTTGATGTACGGCTTTCCAACCCAAACAGCCTCTGAGACCATGGACAGCATGGAGCGCGTCAGGCAGCTATTTGAAGCAGGGGTTATCCACTCTGGATTTTGGCACCGATTTGCCCTAACCGCTCATAGCCCTGTTGGACAAAACCCCGAGAAATTTGGCATCATCGCTGAAATTCCAGAAGTCACTTTTGCCTTAAATGACCTTCCATTCACGGACCCCACGGGCACAGATCACGACACCTACGGTGAAGGGCTGCGAATTTCTCTATACAATTGGATGCGGGGAGAAGGACTCGACCTGCCCCTGCGGCGTTGGTTTGATGCACCCACCCCCAAACCCAAATTGGATAAAAACTGGGCACTCTCCGTGTTGGAAACACCTGCACCCAATCCATCCCCTCACGCTCAACTCATTTACGTTGGCTCTCCTCCTGTATTCCGCGACGGCCGTATAATATGCTGTGGAATGGGGTCTGCCTTTGAGCAACAATTGTCCAAAGAAGATGCCGAAATTTGGATCCAACGACTCAACGAACTCCAGAAAGGAATTCGCAAAGTCACTTGGTTAGAAGGTGAAGAATGGAATCCATCTTCCCTACTGAATGGCTTGATGGAATCTCATTTGATCTTGGCTATATGAGCATGATCAACTCGGTAAAGAGCAACAACACAGCGGTGAAAACAACGCCTGTAAGCAAGGCGAGGAAAAGGGTTAGCCCCAAGCGAGGATGGACGGCATGAACCAATTGACCGATGGGTTCATAAGCCTCTCGGTCTTTCGGATTGTTGCTCCAAAACATGGCAAGAGCACAACTCACTGCAACAATGGGAGTAGCCCAAATCAACTGATCTCCAAGCGTCCAGTGGCTGCCAAGCCATGCATTTCCAAGGGGATAAAGAGCTAACCCCATGAGCATGGCAACTGCCTGAACCTGCGCATTGATGCGCCACCAAAACCAACGAAGGAAAAAGACAGGCGCTACGCCAGCTGTCAAACCCAACGTTGACAGCAGTACATCCTGAACGCTTTCTGACTGACCTGCAATGACACATGCCGCAAGCACTGTAACCATGCGAACCACTTGAAGCTGCCTCCCATGAAAGTCTCTTGTTGGCCAAAGACGAGCGCAGCTGGTCATGAGCAATCCAGCCCCCCAGTTACTGAATGACTCGGACGTTGACAAGAAGATGCCCACAGCGGCTATGGCCCAAATTGGCCAAAAGAACTCCGGAAGGGCATCTTGCATGACCGCCATGATTGTCGCATCACCGTGTATCGCGCCTCCGTTCGACAAATACCGATGGACAATCAAAGCCACTGCGACCAAGAAGCACGCTACACCCCCTTGTTGCATGAACGCAACTTTCAGGGCATACCGCCGCGAAGGAGCACCCATGATGACTTGCGCTTCCACCCCACCTCCGTCAAGTATCACTGCACTCCACCATTGCATAAAAATCAGCAGAATGGGCAAACACCATCCCGCCTCCGGCTTCTCAAATACGGAGCCCTCGAGATTTGGCACATCGGAATAATGCCAGAATGCAACAACCAAAACAACAAGGACAAGCCCAAAATGTAGCGTGTCTGACCTCACCTTTTCAGTCCAACTTCCTCGGAAGCTGCCCAATAGCATCAGCGCCGCAGTGCAGCACCAACCTTGCACGTCTGACCAACCTAAAAAACTGAACCAGGCCATCGACGCCTTCGCTAACATGGCAAGAATGAGTGCCACAACGAGACCACCAACGTACCATGCTCTAAAATGAAACAACCTCCTAGACCATGCGCCCGCATACCGCACCAAAATGAACTCATTCTCTGAAACAAAATCCAGTTGTCGCCAAAGGGGAGCGAAAATGAGAGGAAAAAAACCAGCGCCAATAAAAGGTGTCCACAACAGCCACATCCCACTCCAACCTTCTGCGGACATGATGCCACTTACCAATCCCATCTGATTGATGCTGATGCCCACCATCGCTAACATGAAACCACTGAGCCACGGGGAATACTTATGGGATGAAACAAGTGATTCTTTCAAGGAAGACCCTGGAGAA
>DAISXU010000047.1:0-16135 GCA_036825655.1 Flavobacteriales bacterium
GGTTGGACGACATCCTGCGCGGCCAGCTCGCCTACCGGGGCGTGGTGTTTTCCGCTGCCCGCGCCGAGGGCGTGCTCTTTTCGGTCCACATGAAGGCCACCATGATGAAGGTCAGTGACCCCATCATTTTTGGGGCGGTGGTTGACACGTTCTTTGCGCCTGTCTTCGAGCAACACGGTGCTGCTTTGTCCGCGGTGGGTGTCAACACACGCAACGGATTGGGCGATGTGTTTGCGAAACTCGATGACCTAAAAACTGAAGACCGCGTTGCGGTTGAGCGGGCCATTCAAGAAGTGTATGCTGCGGGTCCGGATTTGGCCATGGTCAATTCCGACAAAGGCATCACCAACCTGCATGTTCCTTCGGACGTAATCATCGATGCCTCGATGCCTGCGATGATTCGCACTTCAGGCCAAATGTGGGACGCAAAAGGCGAAACCCGCGACACCGTCGCGGTCATTCCAGACCGCTCCTACGCGGGTGTCTACGCCGCGACCATTGACTTTTGCAAAGAAAATGGGGCATTGGACCCCGTAACCATGGGCAGCGTCTCCAATGTGGGATTGATGGCAAAGAAAGCTGAGGAATACGGATCCCACGATAAGACCTTTGAATTCCCCGCAACGGGGACCATCGAAATTGTTGACGTGCAAGGGAATGTCTTGTTGAGCCAATCAGGCGAGCAAGGCGACATCTTCCGTGCATGCCAAACCAAAGACGCCCCCATCCGCGATTGGGTGAAGCTCGCAGTGAACCGAGCACGCGCCACCAACACACCTGCTGTTTTTTGGCTCGACCCACACCGTTCGCACGACCAGCGCATACAGGCCAAGGTCGAGACCTACCTGCAGGACCACGACACCGAAGGACTGGAAATGCTCATGCTCTCTCCCATCGAAGCCACGCAATTCTCCCTGAAACGCATTGTTCAGGGCCTCGATACCATTTCCGTCACGGGCAACGTTCTGCGAGATTACTTGACGGATTTGTTTCCGATTTTGGAGGTGGGCACATCGGCGAAAATGCTCTCCATCGTTCCGCTGATGAATGGGGGTGGCTTGTTCGAAACCGGAGCCGGAGGGTCTGCTCCGAAGCACATCCAGCAACTCATGGAAGAGAATTACCTCCGCTGGGACAGCTTGGGCGAGTTCCTTGCCCTCGGCGTGAGCTTGGAACACCTCTCTCAGGTCGCTAACAACCCGGTTGCTCAGGTGTTGGCGGATACGCTTGACGAAGCAACAGCTCGGTTCTTGGACGAGGACAAAAGCCCAACACGCCGGTTAGGTGGCATCGACAACCGAGGATCGCACTTCTACTTGGCCTTGTTTTGGGCTGAGTCCTTGAGGGACCAAACCGCTGATGCAACCTTGGCCGAGGCATTCAAGCCTTTGGCCGATGGACTCGCAGCAAACGAAGCAACCATTGTGGAGGAGTTGATTGCCGTCCAAGGCCAACCCGTTGATTTAGGTGGGTATTACCGTCCGAATTCCGAAAAGGCTGGCAAAGCCATGCGCCCATCTTCCACCCTCAATGCCCTCATCGACCGATTCTGACAATCAGTCCCGGACGAGCGTCACGTGCCCGACTTTGTTGACTCCAATGTCTTCGTAGGTGGGCTGGTAATACAAGGTCCAAACGTAGACGTCGTCCTCCGCATAATGGGGGCCATCTCGGACAGCATCGCCTACCCAATACTCCTTGGGGTCGAATGAATGGAAGACCACGTCTCCCCACCGGTTGACGATGGTGAATTCGTACTCTGCGACCAAATCGATGTCGGAAAAGACCGGGCGGAATGCATCATTCAATCCCCTGGAGCCCGTTCCTGTTGCTATGCTCTGGACAGAGGGTGGGGTGAATGCATTGGGCACGAACACTTGGAGCAACTGTTCCAACATGACCCAATCCTTCGCGTCATCGAAGCACCCAAAATCGTTGGCTACCGTGAGTGTCACCCAAAAACCGCCTGCCCCGGCATACGCATGGGAAACGGAAGGTCCTCCAGCCACACCGCCATCTCCAAAGTTCCAGTTCCAAATGGTAGCACCGAGGGAAGTGCTCTCAAATTCCCACGTGTCGTTCAGTGGATCGATGTCTGTTATGCTGCCAATGAAGGGAGTCGAAATGAAATTCGCCACCGGAGTCGGATGCACCTGAATCAACTGGGGCACTTCCAGCCCATCTACGCAACCGTCTGGTGATGTGGCTGTGAATTGAGCCGAATAAAGTCCAGGCTCTTCCAAGTTAAAGAAGGCCGTTCCATCCACTGGACCGTCATACAGAAGGCCCGAAGGGCTGGTTAACTCCAAGTTCGAAGAAATGGCACCAACCGACAAATCGTTGAAGGTGACGGGTAGAATTTGACACCCCACAACCGGATAGACATCCACTGCGGCCAACGGTTGTTCGAGAACCGTGAAGGCAGCGGTATCAGCATCGGTGCAACCCCATGCGTTGACGGTTTCAAGAACGAGGTAATGCACCCCTTCTTCGGTGACCGTCACCGTCGGAACCTCATTGCTACCAACCAACTGACCGTCGAAATACCAAGTCGAAGAAACAGCTCCTAACGAACCGTTGGTGATGTCCAAATCAACCGGAATTTCGCACGAAGAGGTGGTGCCCAAAAGCACGTTGGCCAATGGAGTAGGAAGCACCGAAACGGTCAAGATGGTATCGGCTTCACAAAAATCAAACGACTCCGCATGCACTTCGATGAAATACGAAATCGGATTGGAAGTGTTGTTCTCGAACCCATGCGTTGGCGCCCAAGCTACTTCAGGAGTCGTGCCATCGTTGTAATTCCACGTAACATAAGGGGCATTGACGCTTGTGTTGCCAAAGGTCACTTCAAATGGGGAGCAGCCCGGATCGGGTGCTGTCAAATTCAATTCTGGAGCGGGATTGACCTGAACCAAAATGCTGTCTTCTGCTGTGCACTGGAACAAGGCCGTGCCCACTTCTGCAACGGCCCAATAAGCACCCGGTTCTTCGTAAACCGTTGCCGCGAAATAGCCAACGCCTGACGCACCGTTGCCAAATGCCCAATCCGCTGATCCGCTTGTGGCCGCTTGAACTGTAAAATTGACCGGCTCTCCAACGCAATAGCTGGGCGCGTTGGTCGCAAGCGTAAATTCTGGCTCCTCGAACACTTGGATGGTCATGCCGATGGTATCAAAAGCACAGCCATTGGTCACAAATTGCTGCACGTCGTAACTCCCGGGAGCCGTGTACGTGGAAGCCGTCAAACTGTCGGAACTGATCAATCCATTTCCGAAGTCAAAGGTGATCGCGGTAGTGTTTTGGCTTAAATCCGTGAATTCGATGCCTAAAGGTGCACATCCCGATTGGACAGAAGATTCGAAAAATGCCGAAACGGTATTGGGCAAGACGTGGAAAGAAGCTTCCGCCGTATCGGTGCCACATTCGTTGATTCCAATCAAGGAAATGATGAAATCCTCAGCCTCTTCGCCGACCGAATACCAAGTGGATGGAGGCTGCTGCGAAGTGTAGCTCACGCCATTCCCCATGTCCCAAATCAACTCGTCAGGAAGGCCTGCGCTCGTATTCAACACTTCCAAGGCGTAAGGAGAACAGGCCGTGTCTTGGAACAGCGCAAACGAGAGCGTTGGTGATGGAAATACCGTGACGCTGTCCTCGTAAACGGAAGCAGCACACACGTTGGTGACGGTCAGAGAAACGGGCACTTGCACCACGCTGTCTCCCTGAAGGAAGGTCATAGGTGCAGGCTCAAAATCCGTTGTTTCATCTTCACCAATCACCCAAAAGAACTCAGAATACGGCGCATCAGAAGTGTTTTGAAAGGTGACCTCGAGCGGAGCGCAGCCGGCATTCGGATCGAGCATCGCCGCGGCTTGGGGCGGGGTGGTGATGGTCACATCTTGATCGGTGGTGTCTTTGCATCCAAAAGCATTGGATGCCATCATTTGGATCGTGTAAACACCCGCTTCTTCGTAGGTGTGGTCAGGCTCCCATTGAAAGGAAACGTCGCCATCACCAAGCCACCAGAAAGCTGCATTGGCACCGGTGCTTTGCTGATCTAGAGGCAAATCGCCATTCGTGCACCCCAAGGTGTCTGCATCGAATGCTGCGACGGGCACCGGATGAATCGTCACCTCATGAATCAACGTGTCTGCGCATCCCGTTACCTCATCGGTAAAGGTGTAACTCGGTGCATAAACCGCAGGTGTGAGTTCTGTGTCGAAGGAACCTGAGAGGTCATCCGTCACCCCTGCTCCGAACCAGGTCCCTCCTTCAGGAAAGGGTTCGGCAAGTGCCTGAATACCCAAGTTTCCACACCACGCATCGGGATCTCCTAACCCCATGTCAGGAAGCGCCAAAACCGTCATGACCATCGAATCCCTCGAGTAGCAGGTGCCACTGCCATATTCCATGGAAAACGTAAACCCTCCCGTACCGAGCAACTGCGGATTGACTACACCTCCTGAGGCAGAGACCACTGCCGCATCCGCCGAGACCGAAGTGCTGAACCAATTCACAGCGGCCGCTGGCGTGTATCCATCCAATTGCACCAGGGGAGCATTCGCACAGACTGTAGTGTCCAATCCTGCAAAAGCCACAACTGGCGGAACCACTTCCACTTCCAGTGTGTCGGTGTGCGAGCAGCCGGTGCTCGCTGAAGTAAAGGCATAGACCACATCAAACGTGCCGACCCCAGTTACAGAAGGCTCAAACCAACCCGCAGATGTGGTAGCGCCTGCTGCATCGTCTAACCCATAAAACCCACCTGTCCCCCCTTGATTCAAGCCCGGTGTGAAATCCAGCAATTGCTCGCCTATCGGTTGATCACACAACACCAAATCCAATCCCGCGTTGACCACGGGCAGGGGATTCACCGTGACCACATGCGATACGGTGTCAGAGCAGCCGGTAGAACCATTGGTGTACCAATAAAACAAGTCGTACGAACCGGCTCCAACAAGCGTGTTGAATTCGTAGCCATCCACTCCGACTCCTTCCCATGTTCCGGAGCTTGGGTTGACCTCTGCCAAAAGCATCGTGGTGTCATTTAAACAGAACTCGTCAGCTAAGGGAAGGCTAATGAAAGGCAAAGGGTCGATGACCAACGACAACGTGTCGCTGCTGTAACATGTACCCGTGCCGATTTCGATGCCAAAAGCGTATGTGCCTGGCTCCAACAACTGTGGATTGATGACGCCATTTTCGGGATCGACCAATCCAGCCTCTGAGGCCAAATCAGCTCCAAACCACATGCCACCTGAAAGGGGTTGATACCCCTGCAGCTCAATGAATGGTGCATTGGCACATGCGATGGTGTCCAGCCCCGCGAAGGCTACAACGGGATCAACCACCGTTATTTCCAAGGTGTCCCGGTTTGTGCAGTTGGTAATGGAACTCGTGAACGAATAAACGATTTGGAAGGTGCCTACGCCGGCTGCAACCGGATTGAAAATGCCATCCGCAGTGACGGCATCACTGGCTCCACCCAATCCGTAGAAAAAGGCCGTCCCTCCAAATCCATCCAACGGGGCATAACCCGTCAGCACTTCCTCAATGGGTTGGTTGCAAAGGGTCAAATCCGACCCAGCAAACACCAAGGGGAGCGGTTGCACCGTCACATGATGGTCGGCAGTGTCCGAACACGCTGTCAATGGCGATGTGTACCAGTAAAAGACATCATAACCTCCAGCACCTACCAAGGTGTTGAACTCACTGCCTTCCACACCTGGACCTTCCCAAGTTCCATCCAGCGGCGAAGCAGCGGACAACGGCATGAGTGTGTCATTCAAACAGAATACATCATCAGCCAAAACCGAAACCTCTGGCAATGGATTGACCGTTACTATCAGGGAATCCTTGGAATAACACGTACTCGCACCGTACTCGAAATAAAACTGGTGCTCTCCTGGCGATAAGAGCTGGGGGTTAATAATGCCCAAAGATGCATCTGCCAAGGCAGGAACATCGTCGCTGACGGATGCAAACCACGTTCCCCCGAAAGGTGGATCAAATGCCTCCAGTTCAAGGAATGGCGCATTGATGCACACGACTGAATCCAGGCCAGCATCTGCAATGACCGGGTCGGTCACCGTGACAAGCAAGGTGTCCCGCCCGATGCAACCCGTTGCAGGTGAGGTGTACGCATACACCACTGGGAAGGTCCCAACTCCGCTCTCAAAGGGATCAAATGCCCCCAAAGCCGACACCGCTGTTTGGGCGCCATTGAGGCCGTAAAAGTAATTTTCCACGCCGTTTACAGGCCCTGGGATTGCCCCAGCCAACTGCTCTTCAATGGGCTGATTGCACATCAGCACGTCCAATCCAGCATCCACCATAGGAAGCGGATTGACAGTAACTTGGTGCTGCACCGTATCCGAACAACTCGTGAGGTCACTCGTGTACCAATAAAACACATCGTAATCACCGGGCCCGATGAGGGTGTTGAAATTGAAACCAGTAACCCCATCTCCTTCCCATGTTCCGGTGTCGGGCGTAACGCCTACCAAAGGCACTGTGCTGTCATTTAAGCAGAACACATCCGCCGCACCAATGCTGATTTCGGGTAGCGCATCAACCGTTAAAAACAAGGTGTCACTGCTAAAGCAAGTTCCTGTTCCGAGTTGGTATGCAAAGGCATATGACCCGGGATCCAAAAGCTGCGGATTCACAACGCCAGAAGCGGCATTGGTCAAGCCCAATGAAGCATCGCCCAAGCCAACCCAAGTACCACCTGTTGCAGGTGAAAAACCTTCAAACTCAAGAAACGGGGCATTGGCGCAAGCTATGGTATCCAATCCAGCATTCGCTAACGAGGGCGCATTCACCGTAATGGTCAACGTGTCCCGGTTCGTGCAATTCGATGTGAAACTCGTGAACGAATAAACCACCTGAAATTGCCCCAATCCTGAAATCGAAGGGTCAAAAGTGCCTTCAGGCGTCACCGCGTTCATGGCATCGCCCAATCCATAGAAAAACGCCGAACCGCCAAAACCATCCAACGGGGCAAAACCAGAAAGCACCTCAGGAATGGGTTGATCGCACAAAACCAGGTCTGGACCGGCAAAAACAAGGGGCAACGGTTGCACTGTCACGGTGTGAGCCAACGTATCGCTGCACGATGTTTCTGGTGACGTGAACGCATAAAACACCTCATAGTCTCCAGCTCCAATGAGCGCATTGAAGTTACCTCCAACTACCCCGGGCCCCTCCCATGTTCCGCCCAACGGCGTTGCATCCGCCAATGGAACCAAGGAGTCGTTGAGGCAAAACAGGTCGTCTTCCAACACTGACAACACCGGTAAGGGGCTGATGTTGACCAGTATGGAATCCTTCGCATAGCAGGTGCTTACGCCGAAAGAATAATAAAACTGGTGCTCCCCTGGAGTTAAGAGTTGCGGGTTGATGACCCCAGATTCGTTGTCCACCAGGGCAGGCACGTCCTCCGGCACAGAAGTGAACCAAGTGCCACCAGATGAAGGCAGGAACCCTTCCAGTTGCAACAACGGATCGTTCGCACAAGCAATGGTATCCCAACCTGCTTCGACCACTTCTGGATTCGTAACTGTTACCACCAACGTATCGAATCCGATGCACCCCGTCACCGGAGATTCAAACACATAGCCCACAAAGAACTCTCCAACGCCAGCCACCGAGGGATCGAAACTTCCCGTCGGGGAAACAGCGCCCGCTCCAGGTCCCACCCCAAAGTAATAGTTGGTTGAGCCATTTACTGGCCCAGGAGTTGCACCATTCAACTGTTCGAGAATCGATTGATTGCACATCAACACGTCGGGGCCCGCATCTACTTCAGGGAGTGGATTTACCACAGTTGTCATGTAACCAAACTCCGAACATCCATTGGCATCTGTCACCATCACCTCTACAGTGAATTCACCTGCAGCGGAAGGCAGGAAAGCCGCAGTGCTACCTGGAGGAGCCATGGGATTCAGCCATTGAATGAAGTAGGGCGCCCCTCCTCCGGAAGCGGTCGCTGTGAAGTAAATCGAATCACCAATGCAACTTTCCGCAGGACCTTCAATGGAAAGATCCGGACGAGGAAGGATGGAAAGGATTTGGCTTGAAGACGTCGCACAAGACCCTTCACCAAAAGCATAGGTGACCGGATAATCTCCCGGCGCGAGAGGCCCCGCTTGCCACACCCCCGTCTCGGAAAGACCTTCACCACTCCAGGTCCCACCAGCCGGTGAAAAATCCAAAAGCACCACGTTGGTATCTACGTCACAAATGGTCGCACCGGAGCCAGCGTCTGCAAAGACGGGAGCCACCACCTCAGCGATGGTGGCCATCGTATTGCTGCACCCTGCCGCATCCGTGTAAGAATAAAGCAACGGAATCTCTCCCAATCCGGGGAGCGATGGATCAAATGTTCCGTTCGCATCAACGACACCCGCTCCGCTCCAAGAACCACCCGCTGGATTTGGATCTGGCAATTGTTCCAGGACAGCTTGATTGCAAGCTACCAATGTATCCAGTACAATCAAATTGGGAAGGGCGAGCACTTCAACGCTAAGCGAATCATTTCCGATGCAGCCGTTCAAGTCCGTGACTTGGGCCGCGATGGAAGCGTCCTCACCCCATGCCACCGTCAAGGCAGCCTGGTTCGCATTGATCAGTTCCCAACCCGCTCCGGCAAGGGCATAGGCATACCCCCCCGCCCCGCCGGTGGCACTTGCGGTGGCGACCACCTCATCGCCGTCGCAGGGTGTCATGTCATCCACCGTCAATTCTGCAACGGGGTTTTCATAGATGGTCAATGTGCGTTGGTCCGAAGTGGCGCAGGTTCCGGTACCGTAGTTGTAAGAATAGGCGTACAATCCGGGGAGCAAACTTCCAACATCCACCATGCCAGTGGACGGGTCAACCACCAATCCAGGACCGGACCAACTTCCCTGTGTCGCGGGCGTGAAATCGAGGAATTGCAACGTCGTGTCCACGTCACAAACTGCGATGTCAGGTCCTGCCTCCGCAAACAAGGGAGCAAACACCTCGATGGCTAAATCATCAGAATTTTGGCACCCGTTCGCGTCCACAAACGTATAGGTCGCTATCCAAGTTCCTACGCCTAAATTCGCAGGGTTTAGGACGCCTGAAGAGCTGATTCCGCTTCCACTCCAATAGCCTCCTATGGGAGTGGCGGATGTCAAGAGGGTGTCGATGTTCTGGTCACAAAACCCATCCAACGTGCCCGCATCCACAGACGGCAAAGGAAGCACATTGATCAACTCCGAATCATTGCCTTGGCACCCTTGGCTATCTGTAACGACCAAGGAAACAACCGAAATGCCATCCTGAGCTTCAAAGGTTGGCTCCTCAACGGATGCCGAAGATGCGCCATAGGTCCAAGCATACTCGTAGGCAGGAGTGCCTGAAGCCACAGAAGGGTTAGGAGAAAAAGGACTCCCTGCACAAGCGATGCCCAAGGGGCTCAGGTTGACGACGGGCAACGGGTCCACAACCAGGTTGATCGTGGCTTCGGTGGTGCATGAAATGGATGGGTAGGAATTGGTACCCGTCACGGTCACGGTTACATCATTGAACAACTCATAACTCGCCACTTCGTTTCCAGGATCAAGTGCATCCGGGCTGGGAAACCATTGGTAATTGTCTGCACCGCTGACTTCAGCCACTTGGGTTTCACCAGCGCACGCAGACGGTGGGATGACAAATTCCAAATCAGGGGATTCATTGACCGTCATCAAGGCGTTGTCACTGGCGGTTCCACACGCGTTGGTCAAGTAGGCATATGCTGTCCAAAAACCGCTGTCATCGAGCAAAATCTCCAAGGGTTGGCCGATGGGCGTGTAGACATCCTCGCCCTCGATGATCCAATAAAAACTCGTGTTGGGATCACCGCCCGTATAACTCGAAAGCACAGACAAATCCCACACGTCATTCTCACACAACATTCCTCCAGAACTGATTTCGATAAACGGTTGGGTGTAAACTTCAACGGTATGGGTTGCAATGGACTGGGAACAATTGGTTCCCGGAGCCGTGACGGTTTGGGTGATGGTATAAGTTCCTTGGTTGTAGAACGTGATGGTTGGCGATGGCGAATTGGCATTGGTGCCGTCGGCAAAACCATAGCTGCCACCGGAGACGTTCCATGCATACGAGTAGCTGCCACAATGAACAGGTTCTGCGGTAGTGGATAAAAAGGCAACGTCCAAGGGTGCACAGCCTGAGGAAATTGACGGCACGGCGCTGGCCAGAGGTGGAGGAATGACGCATACTGGAAGTGTATCCTGTCCGTCTTCACAGTAGAGGTGGTAATCGTAAACCGACACCTCGTAGAGGCCAGCTTGCGAAAAATTGATGCTCGAAGTGGTTCCCTCTCCGGGATTGGCAAAAGCGCTGCCTGGGCCTTCAATGGTCTCCACCGACCAATAAACATCCGATTCAGCACAATCAGCAGCGGTTACCACCAAGCCATTGCCCTGAACATTGTAATTGTACGTGCCTGGACAAACCACTTGCGGACCTGACAACTCTGGATCTGGCGTGCGGTGCAGTCGAATCGGGTCGTGGGTCGATATGGAAGTACCACATTCATTCGAGGCCGTCACTTTGAAGCGCAAAGCGTTGTTCGAACCTTCCGGCGTGACCTCTCCGCAGGAGTGCGAAACATACGCGTGAGCAACCTCGGAGGGAGGTGGATGATCGTAAACAACGGAGGAGCCGTCACCAAAATCAATCGTGTAGGTGGTGCCTTCGACATTGTTCACAAACTCTGTAATGGGAAAAATGAGTTCTGCCGGCACGCACAAACCCACCGTATTGCCGGGGTTAGCTGTTCCTATCGTCGGATTGGAACCAACAAAAACTTCATGCGTGATGACGTTCTCGCAGCCATTCGCCCCAACGACGGTGAGCACGATGTCAAACAAGCCAAAGGTCTCATAGAGCGTATGAGGCGGATTGGCAAAGTTGGGGGCAGAAAAGGTCGTGTCCGTGCCATTGCCCCAATCCAAATGCCAAGAAGTCGCGGGGGGATAAGGAGGAAGAACAAGCTCGTAAAAAGGCCAATTCTCATCGGACTGGCACAACGGTGGAGCATCGTTGAAATTGGGAGTTGGCACTTGAAGCACAGAAATGGTCTGCGTGCTGTCTGAAGGACATGTCCCATCGCCGTTGGTAGCCGTCAGCGTGACTTGGAAATTCTGAACCCCACCTCCCGGGGCGGCATATGCATGCGTAGGAGAAGTCAAGCTTGAACCCGAAGTTCCATCCCCGAAATCCCAATTGTACTCCGTGCCTACCCCACCCGTTGAGGTATTCGAAAAGGACACTCCAGCATTTCCACAAACCCCATCCACAAAAACAAAGCTGGCCAAAGGCTGTTGCAAACTGGTCGCATAAAGAGAATCCATGCAGGTATCGCCTGCCGCACCATAGAAGGCAAATGTCCACCAACCCGCTTCCCCAAGTTCCAGCAAAACATCAGTGCCAGAAGAGTCAGAAGGGACTCCTGATGGGTCCCACCACTCAACACCAACCCACTCCATCGTATCGACACCAAGGTCTGGGAATTGCAATTCCTGAGTTGCTCCCTCACAGAACTGAATGGCATCCACCATCAAGTCACCACAATCCTGAGCCCTCGCGCTCATGGACCCAAAGATCAAAAGGGCGCAAACCGATGAACAAAAGGACAGGATAAGGTTGTGCTTCATTGCGGGCTCCGTGTACGCGAAAGGACACTCCCAAGTTGCATGGAACTGCCTCACTTCCGCTTCCTTCGAGGTTGCGAAGTTAGTTTTTTTAATATCACTTCGATTCGACCGGATTATCTTTCAGCCATGAATCAGGAATTTTCTTTTCGGCTCATTTGCATATTGACGCTAATTGCCTCAGGTTGCCAGCGGGAAGCACCACCTGCTTTTGATTCTATTGATTATACCAAATTAAACACGTCATGCGAGTGCATCGAGGCGGCAACTTTGGTCTATGAGCACACGAGTGACCTGGTGTTGGACATCAAACGCATCTCAGATGAGACGCGGAGAAGAACCAATCTGGGCCAACCCACATCGGAAGCGCTGCTTGACTCCATGCTCATGCTCTCTGAAGCCCTCCGGGCAGATTTGGAAGGCCCGGGGAGGTTGCTCACAGATGCCTGCGACGACTTCGTGAGTTTGGATGCTGTCGGCAAGGGGGAAGAACAGGCCGATTGCCCGGGGCTGAAAGCGTACAGAGCTGCTTGGAGTCGCTTGGATGGAATCAAATCCCGCGTTGCGCCCCAACCGCAAGGAGCGCAACACCCCGTGAGCAAACAGCCTTCGCCGACATCGCCCTTTCCGGTGGGAGGTTTTGAAGGGGAACTCACCCATCATTTGGCCTATTCTTTGGAATTTCATGAGCCGTTGCGCATCGCCGAATGGGTGGCCTACGATGTGACACGACGGGAAATCATGCAATCACATGTTGAGCGCACCAATGATTTCAGAGAGGACCCCTTGCTGGGCCAAAACAGTCCAGAGGACGACGATTACAAAGGGAGCGGCTACGATCGTGGACACTTGGCCCCTGCCGCAGACATGGCTTACAGTGCAGACGCCATGTCCGAGAGTTTTTACATGTCCAACATGACACCTCAGCACAAAGGCCTGAACCGTGGACGTTGGAAATCGCTTGAAACCCAAGTCCGCAAGTGGGCCATAGAAAGGGACTCCTTGTGGGTTGTTTCTGGGCCCGTGCTCCGTGATGGACTTGCCTCTCTGCCCAGTGGAATTGCCATCCCCGAGTATTTTTTCAAGGCCATTTACGATCCGGAGCCCGTTCCTGCCGCCATCGGTTACTTGTTCCCGAATGAGAAATGCTCCCAGCCCCTGGAGGCTTATGCCGTTTCTTTGGATGAGTTGGAAGCACTGACTGGCATGGATCTGTTTCCCGGCTTGGAGGAACGATTGGAGCAAACCGTTGCTTTGAGCGAGTGGTAGGCGGTCCTTGCAGCGTAGCTTCGCGGCATGAATTCCATAGCAGCTCAGTTTTGGCCCAATGCCCTCCCGCTCCATGCATTCCTTGAAGAGTTATTTACCTGCGAGGTGCAAGGCGAGGCACCCTATGACCATTACATCCCATTGAACCGCTCGCGGGTCAAGCGCATCCGCAAGCAACTGAAGCTTTCAAAGGCCATGATTCAAGCGGCCAAGCAGGCACAACCTGGAACCAAATGGCTGGTCATCAATGAGCATTGGTGTGGGGATGGAGCCCAAATTCTTCCCGTATTCGAAGCTGTTGTCGAAGCAAGTGAAGGAAGAATTGAAGCCCGCGCCTGCTACCGCGACGCAGACACAGACCTCATCGATGGTTTTCTGACGAACGGAGGCCGAAGCATTCCGAAGCTTGTGCAACTCAATGACCAAGGAGAAGTAACCCAAACCTGGGGGCCTCGGCCACAAACTGCAATGGCGCTGGTTCGATCGGTCAAATCCAGTCCAGACCCAGAAGTGGCTGCGAACTATGCACAGCCGCTCCACGCCTGGTACACAAACGACCGACAAGCCTCCATTCAGGAAGAACTAATTGCGGTCCTCGCTCAGGCCTGAGCACGAAAATGAAGTTCCCTGATGCTTCGAACCGAAGCACCCGATTCCCCGCGCAATTCGTCCCAAACTTCTGGTCGGACGTATGAAGCCAAAGGCTGTGGTTGCTTGTTAAGCCTTCGAAGGGAATGGGCTATCTGGCGGTCCCAAGTGTTGGCGCACCGCAGGGAATCATCTGGGCGCACCCACTTTCGGCGGGTTCCCTCATCCATGGGTTTCCATGGGGCACTCAAATTCAGGTAGCCGTAGTCATCCGTCAATTGTTCTCCAGGATGGATGTCCCGGATAGCAATTTCGAAGTCGTAAACGGTGCTAAGGCAGTTGCTCCGGAAACTGTGGTTCACGTACCGCGCATGATCCCAACAAAGCACCATTTCCCCTCGTGCGTTCTTGAATGCGAAATACTCCAGTTGATCTTGAGCAAAAGCGGGGAGTCCAGCGACTTCGGCTGGCGTAAACACCCGGTCCAGTGGATCCTGGACCCAGGTGATGGTTCCCTTGGGAATGAACGCCGTGGCGACCACTCCCCGGCCCACCTCATCGCTGATGAATTGGACCTCTGTGTGCGGGTGCATCATAAGTACCGCGAATGTGCATCGAAGAATTGCATTTTGGTACTCGCTCATGAAAAAAAATCCCGCACCTCAGAGGCCAGCAAATTCCTCACTCCAACACGAGGATCCGATGCACTTGTGTTTGGCCTGAGAACTCGTTGAAAACCTGAACCAGCCAGATGCCCGCAGGAACTTCCATGGCCATGGTCCCATCCACCCCCGAAATCCTCTGCTCGCCTGTGCATGCACCTTGTTGATTGATGCACCTCACCCAACCGCTGTGAATCCAACCCGACCAACTCAAAACCACCTGGCCCAAGCGGGATTCCACCTCGGAATGAAAACCGGTCGCCCCTTCAACCGCATTTGCATTGAGGTCGGAAATGTTCGAACCGATAAAACTTGAAACAAAACTGCGGATGGGCTCGCAGGGTTGATCCAAGGTGATCCGAATTTGGTACCACTTGGGACCTGAAGGAGGGGCCAAATCCGTGTACGCGAATGTGGTGTTGGACACCATTCCAACTTGAAAATAGTTGACGCCATCGGTCGAACGATGCACCTCAAAGTTGGGATAAGAAATGCCCTCGTAGGCATTCCAGTATAAATTCACCTCATCGTTCACACCCAAACTCGATTGCAAGTGAATTGTGCGGTGAACGGGCCAATTGTCGACTTCTGCATCGCATGAATCGAGCGCAATCAAGTTGTACCGTGTGCTATTGGACGCTGGATCGAAGTCCAGGTCCAAGAATTCGCTCAAGCTATCGGCATGGACGTTGCCAATCCAATCGTAGTCGCTAGTCACCACGCTTTCTCTGTACACATTGTAGGAGGCGATCCACGCTGCATCCGACTTCGTCCATATGACCTTATTCCGCTGAGCAGCCTGATCAAATTCAACCGAACAAATTTCATCCGCGTCGGATTCGGAAGGATGAAAAACGGCCTCCAACACTACCGTTTCGGAGGACAAGAGAACCGTATCTCCTTGCCATAACTCAACGGTGTATTCACCTTCTCCCAATTCGTCAAAAACAACTGAGCTTTCGATCGTCGCAGTCGAAATGACCTCTGAACCTTGACTCAACTGCACTTCAGCAATCGAGATGGAATCCATCGAATGGACCACTTCGATCCAACCGTCGCTGGTGCAACTGGCATAAGGCCCTGCGAAATCCCCACCGACGGCGCAGTCAATGACTTCTTGCCAAATTCCTAGCGCATTCCATTGAAAAACATAGCCATCATCCGCATTCCAAGTGTCACAAATGGTCACGACCCAATCCCCGTTTGCAGGGCACCCATCCAATGCACTGAAACCGTTGTCTGATTGGTACGTCCCGGAGGGAATAGATGGGATGCCGTTTATTGCATTTTCTGCCAATGTACTGGCATTTCCAGAAGGTGACCAAAAGTAATCTGAGCCTGTCCCTGCTTCACCTTCAACAAATGAGGGAAAACCAAGACTTACCCCCACATTGATGTTGCCTCCCGATTGGCCTTGCATCGACTCATGAACAACAACTGTACTTTCATCAGGACAAGTGAAAGAAATGATCAAATCTCCAACAAATGAATGCTCCAAATTCACGCCCAAAATTTGTTGCTCCGGACTCAACTCATCCCACGTGACTCCTTCTGGAAATCCAGTGATCGTTAACGTATCTGTAAAGCAATTCTCCTGCACATTGGCTATCCAATCATCGGGAATCAACCCCTCGGATCCCAAAAGGGAATCTGATGAATGAATCAAACAAAAGGAGCTTTGTCCCCAGGTTGCAGGTGAAACAACAAGGAGCAAGGCCAACCACTGTAAACTCTTCATTTGCCGAAATTCATTTAATGGCAAATTTAGAAAAAGGCAGTCGTTTCTCCTTGGCTTACCTTTCTGGCAGGAAGCCAGTCGGCGTCGTCCGTTTGGTCCGATCAGTGAATTGAATTCAACCTCTACCATTCATGGCACGCCTCTCCACGGACGAACGCATCGCCCGCATGACTTTCTCATCTGTC
>DAISXU010000048.1:0-15918 GCA_036825655.1 Flavobacteriales bacterium
GGCATACCCATCAACGTAGGCTTCAGCAATGTCTTTTTCAAAAGCGGAAAAAGTAACTTCACATGCATCAACAGCGACCTCGATTCCCCTGGACAAAGTGGTTACGCCTACGCCACTCGCAACCACGTGACTTCTTCCTTGCAGCCGCATGAGCATCTCGATGGCTTCGGCGCGATTCGCAGGTTTTTCGAGTACGCTGTATGCTCCATTTTCGGGCAGCAAAACCACGGTGTCGCCTGTGATCACAACGCCATCATCGGTTAACTCGGGAAGGAAGGCCTCCGCCTTCGCCCGGGTAACATACGCGGCCACCTCAGGGCCTGCCAGCTCCAAAGGCCAGGATTCATCGACTTCTCTCACCACAACTTCTGGCTGGAGTCCCAAGCCACGCACCAGCTCCAGCCTGCGCGGGCTCTTGCTGGCTAAAATCAACTTCCGGCCAATCAGGTTTTGTAGAATCATGGTGCAAAAGTAACGGCTTAATTGTCCGCCTGAAAAGCGTCGTGCGGTGTACTTTCGCGCCATGAATCAACGGATCCTCATCTTGGATTTCGGCTCGCAATACACCCAGTTGATTGCGCGACGAGTTAGGGAGTTGAATGTTTACTCAGAAATCATTCCCTGGTTCAAGTGGGAAGAGCTGTCCCAGGCTTTTCCCGAAGACATCGTGGGGATCATCTTGAGCGGCTCACCGCACAGTGTACGTGAGGAAAACGCTCCATCGCCTGACCTGACCTCCATGCTGGACAGGGTGCCTGTTTTGGGTGTGTGCTATGGCGCACAATACATGGCACATCGCCACGGCGGTAAAGTAGAGGCATCTGATAGCCGTGAATATGGCCGCGCGAATTTGACTTTTGTGGCCGATGATCCGCTGATGAATGGCGTCACAATTGGTTCACAGGTTTGGATGAGCCACGGAGATACGATTCTGGATCTTGGGAGTGAATTTCAACCCATTTGCAGCACGGAGGATGTGAAGTTCGCTGGCTTCCGCGCGCCGGGTAGGTCGATTTGGGGCATTCAATTCCACCCGGAGGTTTGGCACAGCACGGACGGTCCCAAGTTGCTGAGCAATTTCATCGTAGAAATTTGTGGTTGCACAGGGGATTGGACACCTGACAGCTTCGCCGAAGAAACCATCGAGCGTTTGCAAGCTCAAATCGGAGATGACCAAGTCATTTTGGGGCTTTCTGGCGGCGTAGATTCTACGGTGGCAGCCGAGTTGTTGCGTCGGGCGATAGGGGATCAATTGCACTGCATTTTCGTTGACAATGGCCTCCTCCGAAAAGGAGAATTTGAGCAGGTCTTGTCGGACTACGAGCACATGGGGTTGAATGTTCGTGGAGTGCGCGCTGCGGATCAATTTTACGCTGCTTTGGCGGGAGAGTCGGATCCGGAGAAGAAGCGAAAAGCCATTGGCAAAGTGTTCATTGACGTATTCGATGCCGCTGCTCAGCAAGTGGATGGAGCGAGGTGGCTTGCTCAAGGCACGATCTATCCGGATGTCATTGAAAGCTTAAGCGCAACGGGTGGTCCTTCGGCAACCATCAAAAGCCACCACAACGTTGGGGGACTTCCTGATTTCATGAAGTTGGAAGTGGTGGAGCCCTTGCGTTTGTTGTTCAAAGATGAGGTGCGTCGCGTAGGCAAGGCATTGGGCATTCGAGCGGGAATTCTGGGAAGGCACCCATTCCCAGGGCCGGGTTTGGCCATCCGCATCCTCGGTGACATCACAGCAGAGAAAGTGCGCATTTTGCAAGAGGTTGACCACATTTGGATTCAAGGCCTCCGCTCGGCGAATCTCTACGATGAAGTTTGGCAAGCAGGTGCCATCCTCCTCCCAGTCCAATCCGTAGGGGTCATGGGCGATGAACGAACCTACGAGCAGGCCGTTGCTCTGCGTGCCGTGAGTTCAACAGATGGCATGACAGCAGATTGGTGTCACTTGCCTTATGACTTCTTGGCGAAGGTGTCCAACGAAATCATCAACAAGGTTCGTGGCGTGAACCGCGTTGTGTATGATATTAGCTCCAAACCACCGGCAACGATCGAATGGGAATAAGCATCAACAGCCATAGCCACTTCCGAGGTGCCTTCATAGCCAGCATGTTCATGTTAGGAGCATGGGCAGCTTCAGCCTCCGATTTGGATTCGCTGCGGGTAATGAATGGCCAACGGGTTCATGAAGTGGAGCGGAAAGAGACGCTTTACGGAATTGCCCGTGCGTATAATTTGGATGTCAATGCGTTGTTGTCTGCTAACCCAGCTGTTCGAGCCGAAGATGGTTTGCATTTGGGCCAAATTTTGATTTTGCCAAAGCCCATTGAGCTGCCTGATATTCCAGCCGTCGTTGCGCCGGATGCCATAGATCAACGTCCAAGGCACACGGTGGTCATGGGGGAAACGCTGTATGGAATCGCCCGGCAATACGACGTGACGGTGGAATCCATTGAATCGGCAAACCCGGCATTGTCAGCTGGGTTACAGCCGGGGGACGTCCTGCGCATTCCTGCAGATGGGATGGGGGAGGCGGTCCCGCGCCTTACGGAATCGTCTTCATGGCAGAGGAGGCAGCCTCCATCCACGTGTCAAAACGACGAGGAAGCGTTTCGGGTTTTGGCCCTCATGCCCTTTCAATTTGATGCCGACACCTTGACTGGTGGCGATTACCCTGTGAAGGTGATCAGGCTGCGAGAAGTGGCAATGGAGATGTACCAAGGCATGCTCTGGGCTGCTCAAGAACTGGTTTTCAATGGAATACCAGTTATTCTTGACGTTCGGGATTCTGAACCCGATTCGTTGGGGCGCCATGCTTGGAATGAGCAGTCCGTCGATTCATCGAATGTGGTAATGGGCCCGCTCCGGCGTACGGTTCTCGATTCTGCGTTGGCAATCACCTCAGCCGCAGGTAAGCCACACTGGATTTTAACGCCGCAACCCGCCTCCCTGCTAGCGAGCCATGAGCAGGCGTTGCTTTTTGAGCCCATCGCCTCGGCTGCCTTGGAAAAGTTGGGGGCAGAGGTGGCGAACAACCACCCCAAGGACCGCATTTTAGTTCTGGAATTGGCGGTGGAGGCTCAGCAGGAGCAGGAAGCTTTCCTCCGGGGCTTTAGAGAAGCCCGCACCTCACAAGGCTTGGCAGCAGAGGCTGGTTTAGTGCATTTTGAGGTGAGCACGCGATTCGCAACAGGGGCCATTTCCAAAATCAGAGAGTTAAAGCCGGCGTGCGTTGTCGTCCCTAGCGGTTCAGTATCTCGGGCAATGGTTTCCAATTTCCAGACCGAATTGCAGCTTGCAGATGAGGTGGAAACGCGCATTTACTTGCACCCTGGGGCGGCAGATTATCAATTTTTGGAGCGCAAGTTTTTTGATCGGTTTCGGGTGTCATTTCCCACCCAAAGCTGGATGAATTGGAGTGACTCTTTGGCCACGAATCGGGTGAGGTCCTACCGAGATGATTTGAAGGTGGAACCAGGTCCATATGCCCAAATTGCCTACGAAGCTGTACTGGAGAGTGCTCGCTGGTGTGATGCGTGGGCGCCACTCGTTCCGCCTCCATTGTTCGATCGTTTCGATTGGTCGGCTACGGGATTGGAGACCGGCTTTGTGAACCGCGCTTGGCGCATCCAACAGCATTGCCACGGTGAGTGGATAGAAGGTTCAGCGCCTTGCTCAATGCCCAAGGAGCCCGCCTCTTTGGAAGAGAAAGAAGGTAGCGAATACTGAAAGTCAAAGGCGGTTGTCGATGAGGTCGACCCCTGGATAATTAGCAGCTTTGAAGGTGAACTGCCCTGGTGCAATGCTCGCATTGGGTTGGAACGTGTGCACGTCATAAAGCACATCAGTGCCTTCCCTTCCTTTTACGACAGCCCGCACAAGTTCAAGCCGTTCTTCGTCGATGTAAAGTTGGATGGTATGGTAGGACCGATTGTCCAAGGAGTTGGGGTAGAGGTGAATCAAGGTCACCGTGCGGCCCGCAAGGCTGTGTTCGCCTTTCCATTCTGGTTTGAAATCGTCCTCCCAGATGGTGAATAGCTTCGAAGGGTCCATGCCGTCTTCTGCCAATTCAGCGGCATCATCGATGTAACATTCATTGACGCTCGTTTCATAGGTCCAAACCGTTGAGCCATCTGAAATGACCACGTAATCACCGAGGTCCAAGTTGTATTTTTCACCTTCAATTTCAATGACCCCCTCTTGGGCCATTTCCATGTCGTTCGCCAGATCAATCAACGTTGACGTGTAGGTGGCTTTCACCGAATTGTAAGTGCGTGCCTGACGGCTCATGGACTCGAGGAGGGCATGAGCATCCTGAGCTTGCGACGTGAGAACGCTTGTCAACAGGATTGCCAAATAAGAAAATGCAGGAATGCCATTCATGGTGCGAAGATGCTTCATGCTTCTCCCCCTCGCAACATTTGTTCCAAACTTGCTTCATCCGGTACCAGGACCTTTCTTGCCTTCGAGCCCTCGAATGGCCCAATGATTCCTGCAGATTCCAATTGGTCCATGATCCTGCCGGCCCGGTTGTAGCCAAGTTTTAGTTTTCGCTGCAACAAAGAGGTTGATCCCTGTTGGTGCATGACAATGACTCGAGCGGCATCTTCGAACATGCTATCTCGCTCGTCATCACTGGGTATTCCGCCTTCGCTCGACTCTCCGTCGGGGGTGTATTCGGGCAACAAAAAGGCGTCGGGGAAGCCTTGTTGACTTCCTATGTATTCACAAATCGACTCAACCTCGGGTGTGTCAACAAATCCACATTGCAAACGAATCAAGTCGTTCCCCGTGCTGAGCAGCATGTCTCCCCGCCCGATCAGTTGGTCCGCACCGCCCGCGTCCAAAATGGTTCTGGAGTCAATCTTGGATGTCACTCGGAAGGCGATGCGCGCAGGGAAGTTCGCTTTGATGGTGCCGGTAATGATATTCACTGACGGGCGTTGCGTGGCAATGATCAAGTGGATTCCAATGGCTCGAGCCAATTGAGCCAAACGTGCAATTGGCGTTTCCACTTCTTTGCCCGCAGTCATGATCAAGTCAGCAAACTCATCGACTACCAAGACGATGTAGGGGAGGTAGCGATGCCCTTCTTCAGGATTCAAGCGCCGACCCGTGAACTTTGCGTTGTATTCTTTGAGGTTTCGGCATTGGGCATCCTTGAGCAAATCGTAGCGTTGATCCATCTCCACGCAAAGCGAATTCAAGGTCGCCACCACTTTCGAAGTGTCCGTGATGATGGCATCTTCTGAGTCAGGCAATTTCGCCAAGTAATGCCGCTCGATGTGATTGAATAGGGTCAATTCTACCTTTTTGGGATCGACCAAAACAAACTTCAATTGCGACGGGTGCTTCCGGTAGAGCAGGCTGACAAGAATCGCATTCAGCCCGACCGATTTTCCCTGCCCCGTTGCGCCGGCCATTAACAGGTGTGGCATTTTTGCCAGGTCAAAGACAAACGTCTCGTTGGAGATGGTCTTCCCGATTGCAACGGGCAGCGCAGCATCTGACGATTGGAACTTGTCGCTCGCGATCAAGGCCTTCATCGATACCACATCCGGATTGGAGTTAGGGACCTCGATGCCGATGGTTCCTCTGCCAGGAATGGGAGCAATGATTCGGATGCCCAAAGCTGAGAGGCTCAATGCAATGTCGTCTTCGAGGTTTTTGATTTTCGAGATGCGAACACCTGGAGCCGGAACAATCTCGTAGAGGGTCACGGTGGGGCCGACCTCAGCTGTGATTTTCGAAATGTCGATTTTGAAGTTGGCCAAAGTGTCTTCGATTCGCACCTTGTTGGCCTCCAGTTCTTCCTTGCTCACGCGGTGTTTGCCGTCGCCATGACTCGCCAGCAGTTCAAGAATGGGGAATTTGAAGCGGGAGAGTTCCAACGTGGGGTCGTATTCTCCAAATTCCTTGACCTTCCTCTTGATTTCAGCTTCTGTGAGCTGTTCTTCTTCATCTGCCAAATGCACTTCAAACCCCACGTCAGCGAGGTCCTCTGCCAATGGTGCTGGCTCCGGCTCCGGCTCTGGCTCTGGCTCTGGCTCTGGCGTGGGCTCTGGGCGCTCATCAGGCGCGTCCGTAGAAAGGGCTTCATCGAGAATCCGTTCGTCCTCTTCTTCAATTTCCCAACGCCACGATTCGCTGCCTTTTTCTTCCGGGGCCGGAGGAGGTGCAGTTCTGCGATTGGCCTTTTGTGGCGGGGCTTCATCGGGATCGTCGTCAGCGCCGGGTTCTGAGCGAAACCAATCGCGCATGGACGGGAGGGAAGGGAATCGGATTTGGCCCAGGTAGGGATGCAGGTAGTACACGCTGATCGCTGCAGAAATGGCCAATAGGACCAACGCAGAACCTGCTGTCCCCAAGTGCAAGATGCCCAATTCGAGCAGCAAATGTCCAGAACCGCCAATCCAATGGTCCCAGGCGGAAATTCCAATCCACCCTCCGAGGTAAGCAATGAAGCCTACCGTCCAAGGAAGGACAATCATGCCTAAGAGGGAAAATCGAATGATCAGACCGGCGCGGGCAATCGGCTTGTCCGTGAGCCAGCGCCAACCGATTAGAAAGAGCCAAACTGGAATGGCAATGGCTCCGAGGCCTAAGCCCTGCCGACTCAGGCCATAGGCAATGTGTGCGCCTGCTCCTCCCAGCCAATTGCGGTAAGCCACCCGATCCACATTGGCGGATTCCGCAACGATTAGGAAGTCCGATGCCCCTGTGAACAATCCCGATACAATCGCACCGAGGATGTAGACTGCTCCAGCTAGAACGAACACGCCCGAGGCGGCTCGGGTTTTCGGGTTGGACCATGCCCGACGCATGGCCTCGCGGAACAGGCGGATTCGATGGGTTCCGCGTTTCGATGCAGGTTTTTTTGCTTCACCCTTTGTAGATGAGCTGCGGAGTGCGGTCTTTTTCTTCGTCGTTGCCAAGGGGAATGTCTAGAGGGAGTGCTAAGAGCGAAAATTACGCCGTTCGCGGATGGCTGGGCATCTGATGCGCGGACCTTATCCACGCTGGGTTGTGGGCAATCGGGTGGATGTGGCTATTTTTGAGCAGACGAATCTTGTCAATCGGTGAGCTTTGATTATATTTGCACCCCAATTCAGGTAAGATGGCCAAGAAAGGCAACCGCGTACAAGTTATCCTCGAGTGCACAGAGCACAAGGACTCCGGCATGGCTGGAACTTCCCGTTACATTACGACGAAGAACCGCAAGAACACGCCCGAGCGCATCGAAATTAAGAAGTTCAACCCGGTGTTGCGGAAGTACACCGTTCATAAGGAGATCAAATAATCACCTGTCATGGCTAAGAAGACCGTTGCATCGTTGCAGACCGGAGGAGGTAAGCAACACACGAAAGTGATCAAAATGGTGCGCAGCCCGAAGTCGGGTGCATACACCTTTAAAGAGGAAGTCGTTCACAACGATGACATCAAGAGTTGGTTCGCCAAGGATTGATTTTCGTTTGAACTGCTCAGCACTGAGCATCCCGAATAAATTGAAAGGGGCCTGTTCCAAACGGAGCGAGGCCCTTTTTGCATGAATTGTCGGTCCATCTGTAGTTTGAAGTGTTTCGACTAACAATGCCGACGTAATTTGCCACCATGAGTTTTCTAAAGAAGTTATTTAGCAAACAAGACAAAACATCCCTCAATCAGGGCTTGGAAAAGTCAAAGTCCCATGTATTCTCGAAGTTGGCGAAGGTGTTTACCGGTCGTCGCGTGGTGGATGAGGCCTTGATGGATGAACTGGAAGAGGCATTGATTACGGCCGATGTTGGGGTGGAGACCACCATGCGACTGCTCTCTCGCTTGCGGAAACGCGCGCGATTTGAAGCCTACATGGAAATGGACGAATTGTACGGCATGATGCGTGAGGAGATGGCCGCGTTGTTTCCCGAAGAAAATAGATCTTCCCAAGGGTATGCCATACCTCCAAAGGATGTCCCACATGTAATCCTCATTGTCGGTGTCAATGGAGTAGGAAAGACCACTTCCATCGGAAAGTTGGCTTACCGATTCAAGGCCCAAGGGAAGGAGGTCATCTTGGGTGCAGCAGATACGTTTCGAGCAGCGGCCATCGACCAATTGAAAGTTTGGGCGGAACGAGTTGGTGTTCCGATTGTTGCTCAAAACATGGGGGCTGACCCAGCTTCAGTGGCATTCGACACCCTGCAATCAGCGGTGGCTCGTCGTTCTGATGTTGCCATCATTGACACCGCCGGAAGGCTTCACAACAAGCGAGGGCTGATGGAGGAGTTGGGCAAAGTCAAGCGCGTCATGGACAAAATCGTCCCTGGTGCGCCTCATGAGGTTTGGTTGGTTTTGGACGGATCTACAGGTCAAAACGCCATCGAACAGGCCAAGCAGTTCATCGCAACGACGGATGTGACAGGGCTCATCGTCACGAAGCTCGATGGCACGGCGAAAGGCGGTGTTGTGCTCGCGATCAGTTTGCAGTTTAGCATCCCTGTGCGCTACATCGGCGTCGGGGAGAAGCTTGAGAATTTGCAGGACTTCCATTTGGATGAATTCATGGACAGTTTGCTTCCCGAAAAATTGAGCGACGGACTCAATGCATCCCCCGAATCTGAATCATGAGAACACGCGCTTACAATCCTCGGAAAGTCAACGTAGTGACGTTGGGCTGTTCGAAAAACCTATTTGACTCGGAGGTCATGATGGCGCAATTGAAGGCGAATGCCTTTGATGTAGAACATGAGAGCAAACAGGACGACAGCGGCATCGTGATCGTCAACACCTGCGGTTTCATTGAAAGCGCCAAGCAGGAATCCATCGATACCATCTTGCGATTTGGTGAGGCCAAACAAGCAGGTCAACTCGAAAAACTCTACGTCACCGGCTGCCTCTCAGAACGCTACAAAGAAGAGCTTGCGGATGGCATTCCAGAGGTGGATGCGTGGTTTGGTACACGTGACCTGCCGCGCCTGCTGAAGACCTTGCGCGCGGATTACAAAAAAGAGCTCGTGGGAGAACGCTTGTTGACCACACCTGCGCATTACGCTTACCTCAAGATTGCAGAAGGGTGCGATCGCCCGTGTGCATTTTGTGCGATTCCTTTGATGCGCGGAAAACATGTTTCTACGCCCTTGGAGGATTTGGTGAAGCAAGCTGAAGGCTTGGCTGCCCAAGGGGTGCGCGAGTTGATTCTGATTGCCCAGGATTTGACGTTTTATGGATTGGACTTGTACAAGGAGCGCAAGCTGGCAGAACTCGTGAGGCGGTTGAGTGATGTGGAGGGCATTGGCTGGATTCGTTTGCACTATGCTTTCCCCACAGGCTTCCCGATGGATGTGCTCGATGTCATGGCAGAACGTGAAAACGTTTGCAACTACTTGGACATGCCTTTGCAACACGCATCGGATGACATCCTGAAGGCCATGAAGCGCGGCACGACCCAGTCAAAAACGGATGCATTGGTCGCGGCAATCCGCGAGAAAATGCCCGACATCGCTTTGAGGACCACCTTGATTGCGGGCTTCCCGGGTGAAACTGCTGCCCATCATGACGAGGTGTTGGCATGGGTGGAGCGCTCGCGGTTCGAACGCTTGGGTTGCTTCACCTATTCGCACGAGGAAAATACCTCTGCCTATGCGTTGGAAGACGACGTGCCAGAGGATGTTAAACGCCAGCGCGTTGAGGCCATCATGGAATTGCAAGCAGGCATTTCGCTGGAGTTGAATGAGCGCTTGGTCGGTACGACTCAAAAAGTGTTGGTGGATCGGGCGGAGGATGGTGCTTGGATTGGCCGAACGCAATACGATTCGCCCGATGTGGACAACGAGGTTCGCATTGCTTTTCAGGATGATTTGCACCTCCGCATTGGCGATTTTGTGATGACCCGGATCACGGGTGCATCTGAATTTGATTTGGACGCGGAAGTGATTGCCTGATGGAGTACCCGGTGATGGAGCGGTTCAAGACCCTTCAAGGCGAAGGGGCGTTTGCAGGCGTCAGTGCTTGGTTCATTCGATTGGCGGGGTGCGATGTGGGGTGCGCTTGGTGCGATGTAAAGGAAAGCTGGGAGGCAGGTGCACATCCAATCCTGTCCGCAGAAGTGTTGGTGGAAGAGGCGAAGGAGGCCCAAACCAGCATCGTCGTCGTCACGGGAGGCGAACCTGCCATGTACGATTGCGCACCACTAACAGATGCCCTTCGACAGGCAGGATTGAAAGTTCACATCGAGACGTCGGGTGCCCATCCAATCACGGGGAATTGGGACTGGGTGACGCTGAGTCCGAAGCGATTCAAGGTGGCTTTACCAGATTCTTTCGAACAGGCGGATGAACTCAAGGTGGTGGTCGTCAACCGCCAAGACTATGCTTGGGCAGAAGAGCATGCCGCCCGCTTGCGGCCGGACACCCTGTGTTATTTGCAACCTGAATGGAGCCGCCGTGAGCGGCTGCACGCCGACATGTGCGCTTACATTGCAGACCACCCGAAGTGGCGGTTGTCATTGCAAACCCACAAGTATTTGGGCATTCCTTGAGTCACTCCGCCGGCGACAAGTCCGGTAAGAGTCCACCCAGTTCACCTCTTTCGATGACCCGGTAGCCAGCGGGCAAATCGAAGGCAATGGTTTCGGCCGATGCGCCCACCTGTTCTGCCACCATCCATACGGTGTGGGGGGAATCGGGCAGGAGGAACGCCAATGGCAAGCGAGGAAATCCAAGTGCACACCACGATTCATGCTCGATGCTGGAAAGCCAGGCCTGTTCTTCCCCACGCTGAAAAACCTGGGCTTCCTCCCCGGCAATCATGTCCGCGTCCGCTCCCTGAAGCAAGGGCTGCAGGGCTGCAGGCACAGCAAGGTCAGACCCCTTCTTCCAACGTCCACCATCCACACACGTTTCCCTCAATGCCAGGGACTCTCCTAAGAAATTGAGCAGCACAAAGAACTCATTGCTCTCACTGGAGCCCAACCAGACCCGCGTCGAGGCCATTCCTTTTTCCTCCAAGCGGAAGCGATCACCATCCAGGTACAAGTCCCAATGCGAAGGCAAAAGCCTCATTTCTTCCGCTGACAAACCAGCTGGACATTGCGCAACGTAACGCACGTGGAGAACTTTTGCAGAGCAGAAAATGCTACTCAACAGGAAGAACGAAAGAAGGAAAATTCGCATGGTGCTAAGATACTTGCCTGCAGGGCATCAAAAAGCCAAAACACGTTGCACCGCTTCCCGCACGCGCTCCGCGTTGACCAGCACGAATTTCTCCAAGGCCTCGTTCAACGGAATTGCAGGAGTATCCAAGGATCCGACCACTTCGACGGGCGCGTCTAAAGTCCAAAACAGTTCGTGCGCAATGCGGCCAGCGAGCGCACGAGCAAACCCGTTTTCGGCCGGCTCTTCCGTGACGATGACCACCCGGTGACTTCGCTCCAAACGCGCTCGAATCAGTTCAAAATCAATTGGCACAATCGATCGCAAGTCGATGATTTCGACCGGGAGGTCTTTCGCCGCCTCAATGGCCCAATACACCCCCCGTCCATAGGTGATGATGGTCAGTTCAGCGGCCTTGTGTTCCAAGGCCAACCGGCCTTTGCCTAGGGGGACGAGGTAGTCGCTCGCGGGTTCAATGCACTTTGCTGCTTCTGTGCCCGGGATCTTCGACCAATACAGGCCTTTGTGTTCCAAAACCACCACGGGATTGGGGTCGAGGAAGGCGGCTTTCAGCAGCCCTTTGAGGTCAGCGCCATTGGATGGGTAGGCCACCTTGATGCCCCGGATGTTGGCCAAAACCGATTCAATGCTGGAGCTGTGGTACGGACCGCCGCTCCCGTATGCGCCGATGGGCACTCGGATCAAACTGTGCACGGGCCACTGGCCATTGGACAGGAAATAACTCCGGCTCAATTCCGTGAACAGCTGGTTCAGCCCGGGCCAGAGGTAGTCGGCGAATTGCACTTCAACAATGGGCCGCAATCCTGCGGCAGACATGCCCGCCGTGGAGCCAATGATGAACGCCTCTTGAATGGGGGTGTTGAAAACGCGCGAGGCGCCAAATTTTTGGGCCAACGTGGCGGCCTCCCGAAAAACGCCGCCCAAACGGCCGCCCACATCCTGCCCATAAAGCAAAGATTCGGGATGTTCAGCCAAAATTTCTTGCATCGCGTGCAAGGCGCAATCCACCATCAACGTGACTTCTCCACCCGCTGGCTGCCGCGTCCCAGACTCCTCGTTTACGGTGGTCGGAGCAAACCGATGCGCGAGCAAATCTTCGCCCACGGGCTCCTCCGCAGACTTGGCGGCTGCGTAATCGCTCTCGACCAGCGACCGCGTGCTGGCCAAAACCTCGTTCAAGGTGGCTTCTTCGATGCCGGATTTCTTCATCGCCTTCAGCAGGTGAGGCAAGGGGTCACGCTTTCCATGCTCCTCCAAGTCATCCCGGTACCATTCCCTTCGGACACCGCTGGTGTGGTGACCCAGCAACGGGACATGTGCGTGCACCAGAATGGGGGTTCGGTGCCTGCGGACATGTTGAAAAGCTCGCTCCATGGCTTCTTCGCTGGCTGCGCTGTCCGCGCCGTCCACTTCGATGCAGGTGATGGGTGGAAAGGCTTTGGCGAAGGTGGACGCATCTCCAAATCGAATTTCTGAGGCGTGCGCAGAGATGTCCCATTCGTTGTCCTGAATGAGCCAAATGATAGGCAGTTCTTTCAAGGCGCTCATGTGCAAGGCCTCACTGACTTCGCCTTCCGTTATAGCGGCATCGCCGATGGAACAAACGACCACTGGTAAATCGCCATCGCCGACCACCTCGTGAGCCAGTCCATGTTGTTCTCGGTATTGCACGCCCATGGCCACTCCCGCAGCAGGAATGGCCTGCATCCCCGTCGCGCTGCTCTGGTGCGGTATGCGCGGCATACCGGGTCTGTTGAGGGAGGGGTGGCTGTAATACGTCCGCCCCCCACTGAAGGGGTCGTCTTTTTTGGCGAACAGCTGCAGCATCAATTCATACGGGCGCATGCCCATGGAGAGCAAAATGCTGTCGTCACGGTAATATGCGCTCAAGAAGTCCTGCTCCTTCAAGCGACGGCCTGTTGCGATTTGAATGGCTTCGTGCCCACGCGAACAGGCATGCACGTACTTGGAGGTAACCCGTGCCTCCTCTTCGTACAGGTCGGACATGGCCCGAGCAGTAGCCATAAGGCGCAACGTTTCCAGCTGGGTGGCTGGGTCAAGGGTCGAGGAGCGTTTGGATTTTGGCATGACTGGGCCAAAGATACGGAGCGCCGGATGGCTATCTTTCACCCATGCAAATTGCCTTTTGGAAATGGGAGGGAGCTGGCAATGATTTCATCCTGGTGGATGGCCGATGTCTCCCTCGTGAATTGAATCCCGATGAGGTTACCCGGTTGTGTGATCGGCACCACGGCATTGGAGCGGACGGCCTGATCGTCCTCAAGCCTTTGGCCTTGGATGATGGGGCCCCGCCTCCTGAGCCTGCATTGGAGTGGCCGCGCTGGGAAATGGACTACTGCAACGCAGATGGTACGCGTTCTTTTTGCGGCAATGGCAGTCGGGCGAGTTTTGCCTTTTTATTGCGCCAAGGGTGGGCATCGAAGCGTTCGCAATTGCTGGCCTGTGACGGTCTTCATGAAGCAGAGTGGGATGCTTCACGAGCCCTTCCGGGCGTGTCGCTCAACCCGATGCAGGGCGTCCGTCACCAAGGTGAAGGGCCAGCTGAGGTGGCAGTTTTACCGGCTGATCACTGGTTTGCCAACTCGGGTTCCCCGCATCACGTTGCCTTTTTGAAGGAGGGCCGATCGGCGCTTCAAGAAGTCGATGTTTTTGAGGTGGGCAAGGCCATTCGTTTTCACGCGGATCATGCTCCGTCTGGAGCGAATGTGAATTTCGTTGCTGATTCTGCAACTGACGTCACGGAGCTTTGGGCTCGGACCTATGAACGCGGTGTTGAGGCGGAGACCAGGGCGTGCGGTACTGGCGCCACAGCCATTGCTGTTGCGGATTACATGCGCCGGGGTGGCCCTACCTTCAGGCGGGTTCACATGCCGGGCGGTACGTTGGAAATCACCTTTGATCACGATCCGGAAGGTTTCGATGGCATTTGGCTGCACGGCCCGGCGCGGGAATCATTTCAGGGGGAGGTTGAATGGCCAGATCGCCCAGATCGCCCTTCGCCTAACACCGATGTGTTTGCTTGGTTGGGGCTGTGGTTGGCGATGTTCCTGGCCTTTTCCATTCCCGCGCCGATTCATGGGCAAGGCGTCCTGAGCGATGAGGTAGAAGTCTCCTTGCTCACAGGTTCTCCAGGGACGGAACTTTGGTCGGCTTGGGGGCATACTGCAATTCGGGTATATGACCCAGGGGTTGCTCCGCCGATTGATGAAGTATACAACTATGGAACATTTGCCTTTGGCCCTGGATTTTATGGTCGATTCTTGGCGGGTGAATTGAATTATCGGTTGTCTCGGGATCCTTTTGGCTCATTCCAAATCAGCTACCTGCGTTCGGGTCGTGGCTTGCTCGAGCAACCTCTGAACTTGAGTCCCGACGACGCTCAGGCTTTGGCTACCTTTCTTGAATGGAATTTGCTACCGGAAAATAGAACGTACCAGTATCGGTTTTTTAAGGACAATTGCGCGACGCGTTTTTTGACCGCAATGGAGGCCGTTTTTGGAGACCGTTGGGAGGTGAAATGTCCGGAAACATCGCAAGGTTCAACTTACCGATCTGCTGTGCGCCCCTATTTGCAAAACTGGCCTTGGGCCGCTGCTGGGGTTGAATGGGCTTTGGGGCCGGAATCAGATTCCGGCCCTCCTTGTTTTGCTTGTTTTCTTCCAAATGGTTTGGCCGAACAGGTTCAAAGATCAACGCTGGATGGCCAGCCCATTGCCGGACCAGTTGAAGACCTTGTGCCTCGCGAGGGGAATTGGTATTCGCAATCGCCTTGGCGTGGAATTGGCCCTGCTTCCTGTGCTTGGTTGTTGGTGTTGATTTCGGCCTTCGGGGCCTGGCAGCGTCGTCGCTTTCCGTGGGTGGTTTGGGCAGGGCGTCTGGCGCTCTTGCTCCTGGGTTTGGTTGGACTCATTTTGTTGAGCGCCTGGTGCTTTACGGACCACCAGGACCTTTGGGCGAATCGGAATCTCATTTGGTGCAATCCTTTGATGCTAATGCTTTGGTTTCCGCGATTCTATCGTTCGCTATGGGGAATGTGGCTTCGCAGAGGATTCATCGTATTTTTGATTGGCTTTTTTACTGCTCAATTCTTCACGAGTTGGCAACATCCCACTTGGATGTTGGGATTTCAACTTGCAGCACTGGTTGCCTTGGAGCCTTGGGATTGGAAGACACGCCTGCGCGCATGAAACTTGAAACGACATACAAGTGGAGGGTCATTCCTTGCATTTTGGTCTTGCTCATCCTCTGGGGATGCCGGCGTGAGCCCACTCGTTGGGACATGGATTTGGCCATCCCACTGCTGGATGTGGAATGGGGATGGGCTAACATCGTTGGGGATTCTGCAAGTGAACTGGAGCTTGGGGCGCCCGGCGTCCTCCGTTTTGAAGCGGAAGTAGGTCGCATGTCCATGGATGAATTGGCTTTTTTGCCTGATACGGTTGTCGAGAACATCTTGACTCCAGCATTCGTCGGTGGTCATTTCGAGGTTCCTCCGGGTGCGGTGCTGCTGGATGAACAGCAAGACATCATCTTTCAAGGAATTGAGCAGGAATTCACATCGATGACCTTGAGCCAAGGCATGATCCAGTACCTGGTGCGAAGCAAAACAGACGGATGGGTGCACCTTCGGTACGATTTCCCAAGTGTCACGATCCACGGCGAACCTGTGGTGCTGGATGTCTTGCTTCCCCCATCCGTCGACGGGGGCAACCAACAGGAAATTGGATTCATCAATTTGGAATCGGCA
>DAISXU010000049.1:0-15613 GCA_036825655.1 Flavobacteriales bacterium
ATTTGGGGGCACTCCATTTGGTTATTCTGCATCGAAGCTGGCAGGTGGGGGCTGCTTCCGAGAGCCTTGGGTCAAGCCACCACCTCGGCCATTGGAACCACCATCCTGGTTTTAATTGTCCGTTCATTGTTCGTTCAAAACGGAGACAGGAGATGAACTTGAAACATCGCCTCTGGGTTGTTGGCGGGTTGTTTGCATTCATTGCCTTGGTGTTCATTGGGCGGTTGGTTCAGCTCCAATTGGCAAGTTCCGAATGGACAGATTATGCGGCGAGGTTGACGGAATCAAGGGAAGTTCTGGATCCGGCGCGGGGGTTGATTTATGATCGTCATGGTGCGCTTTTGGTGACGAACAAGGCGAGTTACGACTTGCTCTACACCCCTCGATTGGCTCGGGTCGGCATGGATACGTTGGCGCTAGCGAACCTGTTGGGTTGGGATCGAAAAACCTTGGAAGCTGCCTTTGACAAGGCCGATCGATTCGCCTCCTACAGGCCCTCAGTGATCGTGCGGCAATTGCCTGCGGTTGATTATGCCCGCATTTCAGGGGAATTATGGCGGTTTCCAGGTGTAAAAGCGAGAACCCGATCTGTGCGATCAAACCAAGCTGGGCTCGCTGCTCAATTGATCGGATCCTTTGCCGAAACGAGTGCGAGTGATCTAAAGTCAGACCCGTTCTACCGGCTGGGGGACTACAAAGGGAAGTCGGGATTGGAATACCTGTACGAAGAGGAACTCCGAGGAAAGAAAGGCATTCGATACCACCTTGTGGACGTCCGAAACAACTACCAAATCCCGTTAGACAATGGTCGGAGGGACACGTTGACAGTGCCCGGGTCGGATTTGATTTTAACCCTCGACTTGGATCTTCAAGCCTACGCAGAGCGTCTTATGTCAGGCAAGCGAGGGAGCGTCGTCGCAATTGAACCGGCAACAGGTGAGGTCTTGGCTTTGGTCAGTGCTCCCACTTACGATGGTGACCTATTGGTTGGCCCTCGTCGTGGAGCCAACTACGATAGCCTGCTTCATAACCCGGCAAAGCCACTCTTCAACCGAGCCTTAAGTGGCAGTTACCGGCCAGGATCCATCTTCAAAATGGTGCAAGGCCTGATTGCCTTGGACGAAGGGGTCATCAGCACGGGTTCGAGAATTGTTTGTGATCGAACCGTGATTGGTTGCCATGGCCCACACTCCCTGGACAACCTTTCTGAGGCCGTCGTTCATTCATGCAACCCTTACTTCCATGAGGTGATGCGTCGAATGGTGCAGGGGCGCAGATCCACTAACCTTTTTGAAGATGCTTCGTTGGGGTTGGGAAATTGGACCAACCGCATTAAACAGTTTGGATTTGGAACCGATTTGGGAGGGCAATTGCCAGGGATTAAAGCTGGTTCGGTGCCTGACACCGCCTACTACAATCGAGTCTATGGCAATCGGAGATGGGCTTACTCAACCATTTATTCCATCTCCATCGGTGAAGGCGAGTTGTTAACTACACCCATCCAAATGGCCAACCTCGCCGCCATCATCTCCAACCGAGGCTGGTACCGAACCCCACATGCTGTCAAGAGCGTAGGGAGCTTTGGAAAACCACAGGGATCCGACTCGCTGATGGAAACTGGCGTTAGGCCTGAGCTGTTTGATCCGGTCATTGAAGCCATGCAACAAGTCGTTGAAGGAGCGGGCGGCACCGGAGGCAGGGCCCGCACCCCGGGCATTACCATTTGTGGTAAAACAGGCACGGTCCAAAACACCAACGCTCTGGAGCACAGTGTTTTTATGGCATTTGCACCGAAAGACAACCCCCAAATCGCCATCAGCGTTTACGTTGAAAATGCCGGTTCGGGAGGAGCCTGGGCCGCTCCCATCGCAGCTCAGTTGATTGAGCAGTACCTGATGGATTCCCTCTCCAATCCCGTTCGCGAGGCGCGCATTCTTGCAGCACGCGATCCATTTCCAGAAGTTCCATGAGTCGGCAACTGAGCATTCGCAAACGATTGGACTGGATCACCATCGGGTTGGTGTTCGTGATTGCCATTTTGGGATGGTTGAACATCACAAGTGCGACCACTGGAGCTGAAGTCGTGGATTGGCTTTCCTTAGGTGACAAACACGGAAAACAACTGCTCTGGATTGCTGTTTGCACTTTAATTGCCTTTCTGATCCTCAACATCGAGGGTGAATTTTTCGTTCGATTTTCGATCCTAACCTACCTGGGCATGCTGGTGGTACTCGCTGCTGTTCTGGTCTTTGGGAAGGTCATAGGTGGAGCCCGTTCTTGGTTTGCCTTTGGGAGTTTTAGCCTTCAACCGAGTGAATTCGCGAAAGCAGGAACTGCTTTGATGCTTGCGTGGTTGCTCAGCCGAGGCGATGGCAAACTCAGGGACATCAAAACGCGCCTTCAGGCGGTGGGCATCATTGGGCTCCCTGCCGGTTTGATTCTCCTTCAACCGGATGCTGGAACCGTATTGGTGTTTGGTGGCTTTGTGTTCGCTTTGTACAGGGAAGGACTAAGCGGCAACGTCCTGGTTGTCGGTGTGGCGGCGCTCATTTTATCCGTCGCAACCATCCTCACAGGCGCTGGTGAATTCAACTACCCTTTCCTAGGTGAGGCCTCCGGAGTCTACTTGCTTTGGGGGATCTTGTTGGTGGGTGGAGGTGGAATACTCTGGTTCATCCTTCAGTCCAGCTTGCCTCGGCAGCGGAGGCGAATCAAAACGTGGGGGCTCGTGGCCTTGGTCGGCAGCCTCGCTTTCAGTGCTTCTCTTCAATTTGGATTGGAAGAGGTCCTCGCAAAACACCAGCGCGAGCGCATTCACGTGCTTTTTGGACTTGACGTTGGGAATCCAGACGCGGATTACAACATCCGCCATGCAAAGGCGGCCATTGGTTCGGGCGGTTGGACTGGAAAAGGGTTCATGAACGGCCCCATGACGGCTTATGCTTTTGTACCGGAACAGGAAACAGACTTCATCTTCTGCACGGTGGGTGAAGAATGGGGGTTCTTCGGGTCAGCCGTTGTGATCCTGCTGTACTTAACCCTGCTGATTCGACTTCTTTTTTTGGCGGAAAGGCAGCGCTCACATTTTACTCGAGTCTATGGGTACGGCGTAGCCAGTGTGCTCTTCATGCATGTTCTGATCAACATTGGCATGGTGCTGGGATTGGCGCCAGTCATCGGGATTCCCTTGCCGCTTTTTAGTTATGGTGGTTCATCACTGATGGGGTTTACGGTTTTGATTTTCATTTTGCTGCGGCTCGATGCCGAACGGTTCACCGTTTTGAGGTAATTGAAAAAAAGTACACCGAAGTGTAACTTCTTTTGAATCGGTCCCGTATACATGCTCGTGGATTGGTTGGTTTGTAAGCGTCCGGTAACCTGAATGGGAAGCCGGGCGCTTTTTTTATGCCCAAAAAGTTGCGCTGTGCATGGAGTACCTTAGCCCTGCATGCTATTTCAATCCTATGAACTGTTCATCGGGGTCCTCGTTGGGGCCGCATTGTATTCCGCCGTTCGGAATTGGATGCCAGCATGGAATTTATTGCGCAACATCCTGCTGCTGGCCATCAATGTTCTGGTGTTATTGACCTTGGTGAAGGAACACACGCTGATTGTCCTCGCCGCATTAGGCAGCATCACCTATTTCCTGGGCAAGTTGCTCGCGAACAAATCTGCCGGTAAAGCCATGTTAACTGCAGGAATCGCCGGATTAATTGTGCTTTTTGCCATGCGCAATTATCCCTACCTGCATCCGTTCTTAGGGGCTTTTGAGGGACCTGTTTTATCGGTCCAAAAGCTTGGACTTTCCTACATCCTCTTTCGTTGGATTCACTTTTTGATGGAATGCCACCGCCAAACCATCACACAAAGCACCTGGCTCAATTTTCTGAATTACACTTTCTTCTTTCCAACAATCCTTGCAGGCCCCATAGACCAGTACAAGAACTTCCATTATGGCGTGGAACACCGTGCCCGTGGCATGGCGTTGCCCGTGGCGCTCGCAGGAGTTTGGCGCGTCGGATTAGGTGCTTTCAAGACCCTCGTCCTTGTCCCAGTCGTTCGCCCATGGGCCATGGATTGGCAGGATGTCCCGGTCGAAGACCCCATCGCCGCGATGGTTTTGGGCCTTGCAAGTTACTCGGCCTTCATCCTGTTGGATTTCTCTGGGTATTGTGACATCGCCATTGGAACAGCCAAGTGGATGGGAATTCGCACGCCGGAGAATTTTGATTGGCCCTATGCCGCGAAGAACCTGGCCGAATTCTGGCGGAGGTGGCACATGACTTTCTCGAACTTCTTGCGCGCCTATGTCTTCCTGCCCATCATCAAGGGACTCAACCAGTGGGGTGCACTCGCGCAACACCGGCTTTTCGTTACGGCCTTGGCCTACCTCCTGACTTTTATAGTATGCGGACTCTGGCACGGCGACCGGCTGCACTTCGTGCTCTGGGGAGGGTGGCATGGAGTGGGGTTGATCTTCAGTAAAGTCTGGCGCGAACGCTGGAGGTCCGTTCAATGGAGCGGCCGATGGGCCGATGCACTGAGCATAGCAGGGACGTGGATTTTTGTGACGTTGGGGTGGGGCTTGTTTCATTACCCGCTCGAGGCTTGGGAAGGTTGGATAACTGCTGTTTTGTCATGAAACGCATAGGCCAAACCCAATCCGAAGCCGCCCGTGGGCGCTTCCTCTTGCTCACTCTGGGCATGGCGCTCCTCATCGGATGGTTGGCTTTCCCGAATTACTCCCCAACCATGCCATCAGCCCACCCCTTGGCAGGAATCAATGGGCTGGCCTGGCGTTATGACGACGCAGCAGAAGTCAGCTATTTCTTGGAATCGTTGCGCTTGAATGATGGTGTTTTGTGCTTAGGCACTTCTGAGACAACCCAACTAGCGGACGGCAATTGGCCCGATTTTCTAAATGCTCGAGCTCCACGGTATGCAACGCTCGCGGGGGCAGGCAGAACAGCAAGCGTTTACTTGCCAATTTGGGCCCGCCACTCAGATGAGTTGAAAGGGTTGAAAGCCATTTACTACATCAACCCGGTTTATTGGAATTCAGAGCATGGCCCCATCAACCCCGGCTATTGGACACGTTATTTGGACCCCATGCACTTGGCATCGGTTGATTCACTTCCTTCAGGCATCCGCGAGCCCTTGATTGAGGCACGTTCGACCTTGCCTATTGCGCAAGCCTGGAATCCTGCCGGCTGGCTCAGAAAGGCCCGAAAAATGTGGTTCAAGAACCTGAGGCGTTGGTGGAGGCCATCTGAATTTCATTTGGCCTTTAAACCCATTGTGCGATGGGAAGGCGAGCCCCCGAGCACGCCTTCACCAAAATGGAACGCAGGATTGGCTGTTCACGAGGACTTCCAACATCCAGAGTGGTTCAAGCCCATATCCGACAATCCGCTTGTAAAGGCTCACCGCTTCAAAGAACTACAAGCCTTGGTTGAGGCTGGCAACCATTGGGGAATGGAAATCACCTTTCTACTCGGGCCCTACAATGCACCTTTCGTCAGGCAGCACGCACCCGAAGCCTGTCGAGCATACGAGGACATACAAGCACAGATCTCAATGATCCTGGAAGCGGGAAATGCCCATTGGATCGATTTGCGAGAATTGAATGAGGTGCCAGGCGCTTTCAGGGATCACCAACACCACAGCAGCTATGGCGCAGCCCTGATTGCACAACGCATCCTCCAACCATGAAGAAATCAACTTCCTTCCAAATGTGGACTTGGCGCCTAGCAATCGCCTTGGGAACGCTTCTCCTGCTCTTCGTCAGCGAAGGGGGTGACATCGCAACCCTTTACGCCAATTTCTAAAGCCCCAATAGCACTTCCGTTGGCTGCTTTCCGCTGAACAGCATGCGCTCGGGATGCTCGATCATTTCTTTGATGGTGTATAGAAAACCTACGCTCTCTTTGCCGTCAATGATGCGGTGATCATAGCTAAGTGCAACGTACATGATGGGCCTGATTTCCACCTTGCCGTTCACGGCAACCGGTCGTTCAACGATGTTGTGCATGCCAAGGATTGCACTTTGTGGTGGGTTGATGATGGGCGTGGAAAGCATGGAGCCAAATACTCCTCCATTCGTAATGGTGAAAGTGCCACCTTGCATTTCATCAATGGTCAATTCACCATCACGAGCACGAATTGCCAAACGTTTGATTTCTGCCTCGATTTGGGCCAAACTCATGGTCTCCGCATTCCGTAAGACTGGAACCATCAATCCCTTAGGAGAACTTACGGCAATGCCAATGTCAGCATATTCTGGAATGAGCATTTCCTTGCCGTCAATCATCGCATTCACGGTCGGAAATTGCTGAATGGCCGTGGTTACTGCCTTGGTAAAGAAACTCATGAAACCGAGGTTCACCCCATGATGCTCTTTGAATTCGGCCTTGTACTGATTCCTCAAGTCCATCACAGGCTTCATGTCCACCTCGTTGAAGGTAGTGAGCATGGCCGTTTCATTTTTCACCCCTACGAGTCGCTCAGCCACTTTGCGACGAAGCATGCTCATTTTTTCACGGCTTACTTCCCGAGATCCGCCCCAAGAAACAGCCTCCTCTTGATTGAATCCCGCTGCCATGGCGGAAACGACATCCTGCTTCAAAATGCGGCCATCCCTTCCAGTTCCTGCGACCTGCCCCGCCGGAATTCCTTGGTCCGCCATCATCTTCCTGGCTGCAGGTGAAGGATGACCAGAAGCGTGGCTCACCGCGGTTGGGGCCGAAGGAGCCGGTGTGGGTGCCGGTGTGGGTGCCGGTGTGGGCGCCGGCGTGGCGGCGCCTGCTGACACAAAATCAGCCGGACGCTCTGCGTCGGTATCAATGAGGCAACAAACGTCGCCTACAGCCACTGCATCACCTTCCTCCGCCTTAAGCGTGATGATCCCAGCTGCTTCGGCCGGCAATTCAAGCGTAGCTTTATCAGAGTCTACTTCGGCAATGGCTTGGTCTTTTTCAACGTAATCGCCATCAGCAACGAGCCAAGTGGCAATTTCAACCTCGCTGATGGACTCCCCTGGACTGGGGACTTTCATTTCAAGTATGGGCATGGTTGCTGGACTTGTTCAGTTCTAAATTCAATGTGATGGCCCATTGAAGAGCTCATCGAAAATGGCCTCTTGTCTTTGGGCATGGACCACAGGCGATCCGGATGCTGGGCTGGCGCTTGCTGGGCGTGAAATGCATGAGATGGGGCCGTGCGTAAAGTTCTGCATCACAAATGTCCACGCTCCCATGTTCCTCGGTTCTTCTTGGAGCCAAACGCATTCAGGTCGGTTGGGGTAGCGATCCAACACGGCCTGCACTTCCGCCTCGGGGTAGGGATGAATTTGCTCCAATCGCACAATGGCGATGTTGTCAGCTGGGGTTTCCTCCATGCGCTCCAAGACCTCATAGTAGATTTTTCCTGAGCAAAACACCACGCAGTCAACTCCATCCGTGGTCTCGGCCATGCGGGGATCATCCAAGACTGGAGCAAAATGTCCCGAAGCCAATTGATCCAAAGATGAAACGGCTTTCGGATACCTCAACAATTTCTTGGGTGTGAAGATGACCAGCGGTTTACGGAATGCCATTTTCACTTGACGCCTCAAGAGGTGAAAATAATTTGCCGGCTCTGTGACGTTGCAAACGAACAAGTTATCGCCGCTGCAAAGCTGAAGGAACCGCTCCATCCGGCCCGAACTGTGCTCGGACCCCATCCCTTCATAACCGTGAGGCAACATCAGAGTTAACCCATTCATGGTGCGCCACTTATCCTCAGCTGAAGACAGAAATTGATCGAACAAAATTTGAGCTCCATTGTTGAAGTCACCAAACTGTGCCTCCCAAATGGTTAACCCTTCAGGACGTGCAAATGCATAGCCATAATCGAATCCCGCCACGGCATACTCACTCAACAAGGAATTGTAAATCTGCAGCTTGGCTTGGCCTTCTTCCAAATGATTCAAGGGAACCAACTCTTCTTCGCTGTCTTCAGTTTTCACCACTGCATGGCGGTGCGAGAAGGTGCCGCGTTCAACGTCCTGTCCGCTGAGCCTTACCGGGTGCCCTTCTGTCAACAACGTGGCGTAAGCCAAGAGTTCACCTAAAGCCCAGTCCAGGCGGTCTTCATCGATCATTTTGAGCCGGTCACGCATCAATTTGGCCACCTTCCGATAAATCTTCTTGTCCTCAGGCAATGTGCTCATTGCGCGGGCCAAGTTCTCCAACCGGGCCCGGTCCACAGCGGTCTCAACTGGCTGCCTCCATTCGTCTTCCAAAGCGTTGTGGTAATCCTTCCATAAGTCCTGGAGGAAATCAACCACCACCGCAACTTCCATCTTCGAAGCCGCTTCATAACCTGCTTCCATGCGAGCGACCTGCGCCTCTTTCATGCCTGCCGCATCCTCGGCGTCAATGGTTCCATCGAACAAAAGCTTTTGCAAGTACAGCTCCAAAACATTGGGATGATTTGCAATGGACTTGTACAACTGCGGCTGGGTGAACATCGGTTCATCCCCCTCATTGTGGCCGTATTTCCGATACCCCAGCAGGTCGATGAAAACATCACGATTCCATGTTTGGCGGTAGTCACAAGCAATTCGCATGACTTGCACCACTGCTTCTGGTTCATCCGCATTCACGTGGAAGGCCAATGACTCTGTCACCTTGCTAACGTCCGTGCAATAGGTGGAACTCCTGGCGTCCAAGTAGTTCGTTGTGAATCCCACTTGATTGTTGACCACCAAATGGATGGTCCCTCCGACATGGTACCCCTCCAATTGAGCCATTTGTGCCAATTCATACACGACGCCTTGACCAGCGATGGCCGCATCGCCGTGAATTAGAATGGGCAAAACAGCCTCAACAGCTCCACCCATGGCATCGATGCGCGCTCGGCTCAACCCTTCCACGACAGGGCCCACCGCCTCGAGGTGAGACGGATTGGGAGCGAGCGTTATGGTCAGGGGTTCACCCGTATCAGCTACCAGCGAGCGAGAATACCCCAGGTGGTACTTGACATCGCCATCGAATTCCCCTTCATCATCGTAGGCCTTGCCTTCAAACTCACAGAAAATTTCCGCATAGGGCTTACCAAGAATGTGCGCCAAAGTGGACAATCGACCTCGGTGCGCCATTCCAATAACGACTTCACGTACACCCTTAGAAGAACCACATTCAATGACCGCGTCCAAGGCTGCAATGAGGCATTCACCGCCTTCAAGGGAAAAGCGCTTTTGGCCGACAAATTTTTTCTGTAGAAACTCCTCAAAAAGCGTGGCTTGGTTGAGCTTTTTCAGCAGTTGCTTTCGGTCAGCAGCTTCTATTCGAGGGCGGTTGGCCAATTCAATGTGCTCCCGAATCCATTGCATCCGAGGCACATCGCGAATGAACATGTATTCAATGCCAATGCTCGTGCAATACGTCTCTTCCAAATGTGAAACAATCTCCCTCAAGGAAGCAGGGCCAATTCCCACCTCTGATCCTGCTTGAAAGACCACATCCAAATCGACATCACTCAGTCCAAAGTGCTCCAAGGATAAGGAAGGGCTGTACGTGCGGCGTGCTCGGACAGGATTCGTATGCGTGAAGAGGTGTCCACGGGTTCTGTAGCCATGAATCAGGTCTAGCACCTGGAATTCTTTCTTTGCTACGGGGCTGGATGCTTCCTCACCATAAGTGACGAGAGCCAAATCAAAGCCCTTGAAAAACTGCTGCCAACTGGGGTCAACCGATTGAGGGTCTGCCAAATAGCGCTGGTAATGCGCCTCAAGCGCTGTAGGCTCAAGTTGGCTCAGGAAGTCGAGTTTGTCCATGAGGACGTAGGGAAGGGTTTGGCCTGTAAAGATACAAACCTCCATCGGGCATACCGAATCATTCCCTGAGAATCATGAGAATGATTTGAACAGCTTCACGCTGGAATTTCCAGATCCGGTTGCTGCCCTTTCAATTCATCATAAAGCAAGCCCTGTCCGACCAGAATCATGGGCGTTGTGAACAACAAACCCACTCCAAAACAAAGAATCCCCCCTATGGAAAGAAGGACCGCCAAGAGCATAAACCCAAACACTTTTCCAGTGTTGCCCTGTTTCCAAACAAGATCCCAACTGGCTCGCAGCACATCAGGAGCATCCAATTCAGGTCGGTCAATCGCCACGTAATAAGCCATGCTCAATCCGATGGCCGCGATGATGCCTGGCACAATCAACAAGATGCATCCTGCCAACACAACCAATGCCACTAACAAGCCGATGACCATGGTCTGGACAAACCTTTTAAAACCCGAAAACAATTCCTCAAAAGCTGGGTTTTCGCCACGGGAAATCATCAAAAAATAGCGCGCTTGGCCATAGCCAAGGGGGCCGGCAATCAACAAGCTCAGAATGCCAAACCCAACGCTTCCTGCTACAGCATTGACGACTCCAATGATGAGAATGGCTGCAATGGCTGAAAGCCACAGCGTTTTCAATAGCTTCGGGGAAGCGCTTAAGAGGTCAACGTTGGATCGCATGGTGTTGTTTTTTTGCAAAGTAGGGATTTTCGATTTCACTTGAAACTCAGCCGTGTCCAAACTTTCAATGCCGCTCGTTCCAAGGCAAGCGTTGCGAGCATCTTGGCAGCCTCTTCGCGATCGTGGTCATGCAACACCCTGCGCACTTTCTCTTCGCCCAAATCCAACCGATAAAATGCGGCAAAAACTGGCCCAGGATCACCCTCCAGTCCCGCTGATATGACATCTTTCAGCAACGGCCCCACCCCTATGGCAGCCGAACGAATGCGCTGTGCGTCCAGGTAAAAGTCCTTTGCCAATTGGTCCACAACGCGGTTCACAAACTCCTCGGTCGTTACACCAGCCGGCAAACCCCGATCACTGAGCAATTCATTCATGCCTTGCGGCTTACGATGTGATCAGCAATGGAATCAAAAGCAGCATGCCATGTCGGCGACAAATCCAACCCATCCAGCTCGCGACGCGCTTTCACTACGTACTCCCCCATCCGCTCGCGAGCCGCCTGTTCTGCACCAGCTGCTCTCATCATTGCCTGAACTGCCTCCACCTTTTCGGCGGGACTTTCACAGGGGCCATCCCACTTACTCACCTCGGAATTGTGCTGCTCTGCATGCAGCCTTAAAAAGGTCTTTTTATCCGCCAATATATCACCTCCTACTAGCTTGCCTGTGGAGGCATCACCGAAGGCATCAAGCAGGTCATCCTGCATTTGAAAGGCCAAACCCAATTGCTCTCCTAACCGATACCAAGCGCTCACACGCTGGTCGTTCGCGCCAGCCACAGATGCCCCCATGGCCAAGGACGCGGCGAGCAAAACCGACGTTTTCAAGCGGATCATCTCCAAGTACTCAGGCACTCCCACATCCTTGCGCCGCTCAAAGGCCATGTCCGACTGCTGTCCGATGCAGACCTCCAAGGCCGTGGCATTGAAAAGCGGCAACACCTTGACCAATGACGCCGATTGAAGTTCGGATAAGGCCATGTGAGCCAAGGTGTACATGGCATCGCCGCTCAAAATACCTGCATTGGCATCCCACCGTTCATGCACCGTCGCATGACCCCGGCGCAAGGGGGCCGCGTCCATGATGTCATCGTGCATGAGGGTGAAATTGTGGAACAACTCCACTGCAATGGCAACGGGCAGTGCACCTGAACCAACTCCGCCCTCGGCTTCAGCTGCTGCGAGTCCTAAAACCGGTCGCAAGCGCTTGCCGCCAAGCTGCATCAGATAATGGATCGGAGCATAAAGGCCATCCGCTCCATCTGCTGGCCAGCGGTCCAAAAAAGCCTGGATTCCCTGATCTGCCACCCCCTTCAATCGCACCAATTCCGGATGATTCATGCCCCGTGTCCTCTTCGAATTTGATCAATTACGTAATCGCCGTACCCCGATTTCTTCAAGGGCTCGGCCAACTCAATTGCCTGCTCATCATCGATGAACCTCATCCGCCAGGCAATTTCTTCTATGCATCCGATTTTCAATCCTTGACGGGCTTCAATTGTTTGAACGTATTGAGACGCCTGAAGAAGTGATTCATGCGTCCCCGTGTCCAGCCAAGCCATGCCTCGATCGAGTTTCGAAACAAACAATTTTCCCGCTTCCAAATACGCCTTATTTACGTCCGTGATTTCATACTCACCGCGGGCGCTGGGCTTCAAATTTTTTGCGATTTCAACGACATCGTTGTCATAGAAATACAAGCCTGGAACAGCAAAGTTCGATCGCGGATTGATCGGCTTTTCTTCAATGCTCAAGACCCGCTCGTCTTCCCCAAAATCCACCACTCCATAGCGCTCCGGATCGGTCACGTAGTAGGCATAAATGATGGCGCCATCTGGGTCCGTATTGGCCCGAAGCTGGCGACCAAATCCCTTGCCGTAGAAGATGTTGTCGCCCAAAATCAAGGCCACTTTATCCGTCCCAATGAATGACTCACCAATCACAAATGCCTGAGCCAGGCCATTGGGCTCAAACTGTTCGCGATAAGTCAACTCCAATCCCAGGTTGGAACCATCGCCCAACAAACGCTTAAAGCCGGGCAAATCTTCTGGTGTAGAAATGATCAGAATCTCCCGAATTCCACTGAGCATCAAGGTGGACAATGGGTAGTAGATCATCGGCTTGTCATAGACCGGCATGAGCTGCTTGCTCACTGCTTTTGTTAAAGGCCAAAGGCGGGTGCCGGACCCGCCGGCGAGGATGATTCCTTTCATGGTTCAAAGTTCGGTCGTGACCTTAAAAGTATCAAATGTGGTTTTAGGTGGGCGGTTGCTCCTCTCCTCTCAAGGACCGCTTGCGCACCAAATCCTCATGCAATTCATCCCCTTTGCCTGGAGCCAAACCTTGACGAACGGCGAGCTCCTCCACTTCAATGTCTTCCTCTTCATCCAAGAGGGAGAAGAAAGGCTCGCGAAATGACTGGGTTGTAAGGACCTTTTCGAATGCGAGCAACAAGGAGGGCAACAACAGCAAATTCGTGAACATTGCCACCGAAAGCGTGATGGAAACGAGCAGGCCCAAAGACCGGGTGCCATCAAATTCGCTGAGTGCAAACATCAAGAAGCCGAAGAACAGCACGATGGACGTGTACATCATGCTCACACCCGTCTCTTTGAGGGCCAAAACGACTGCTTGACCAATGTTCCAAGATTTTAAGTTCAATTCCTGCCGGTATTTGGCCAAGAAATGAATCGTGTCATCCACGGAAATTCCAAAGGCGATGCTGAATACTAAAATCGTGGAGGGCTTGATGGGTATGCCGGCCCACCCCATGATTCCAGCGGTAAAAAGCAGGGGAAACAAGTTGGGAATGAGGGCAATGAGCACCATCCTTGACGAGCGAAACAACAAAGCCATCATTCCAGCAATCACACAAATCGCAAGGGCAATTGAAATGCCCAGGTTCTTTACCATGTAACTTGTTCCTTCCAAAAACACGACGCTTGTGCCCGTGAGGGTCATTCGGTATTCCTCCGCAGGGAAGATCGAATCGATGCGTGGCCGCAGCTCATTCATCAAGTCCCTCATCTCCAACGTGCCAATGTCTGCCATCTGGGTAGAAATCCGAGTCACGGCATTGGTTGAATCCATGAAGTTTGAGGAAATGCCTGCTGCCTCATCCGATCCTGATGCCGCCTCTTCTGTCCCACGCAAGTAGGGTCCGATGAAAGAACGCTCCCGGCGGTTGGGCAATCGGTAGCGATCGGGGTCGCCATTGTAAAAAGCTTGCATCGCAAATTTCATGGCATCCCCTGCACTAAGGGAACGGCTGAATTGCGGATATTCTGCCAAAAGTTGCTGCAATTTCTCGATTCGATTGAGCATGGCCGATGAGGTCGCTTTGCCCGGCTTTTTCGTGTCCACTAAAACCTCGAACGGCATCGCACCATGGAATCGCTCCTCCATCCACTTCAAATCGGTGATGACCCGGTCACTATCGGGTAAATCGTCGACAATGTTCCCCGTGGTTTCCATCCGCAGCAAACCCAAAATGCTGAATGTCAATACCGCCAAGGCCCCAAGGTAAACTTTCGGACGGTGAAACTGCACAATCCGCACCAAGTGATTGACCCAGATGAACATCCACCTCCGGTCCAAATGCCGCGTGTGTTTCGGCCGAGGAGCGGGCAGCCAGAGCATCAGCGCTGGGATCACGATGATGGAAATCACAAAAACCGCCATGATGTTGATGGAGGCCACAATGCCGAAAGTCCTGAGCAGACTGGAGTGTGTGAAAATGAACGTCGCAAAACCCAGAGCCGTGGTGAAGTTGGTCAAAAGAGTGGCATTGCCGACTTTCACAATCATCCGCTGCAGGGACATCATTTTGTTGCCGTGACGCTTGAATTCTGCATGGTATTTATTGACCAAGTAGATGCAATTGGGGACCCCTATGACAATCATCAGTGGCGGAATCAAGCTCATCAGGAGGGTGATGGGGAAATCAAAAATCACCATCGTACCCAAAGACCAAATGACACCAGTAGTCACAACGATTAAGCTCACGCCCATCACCGTTGGATTGCGAAAGAAGAGGAACAAAAGCAACGCAGTGACCAATAAGGCTGCGCCAATGAAATAGCCTATTTCGCCTTTGACCTTGTTCGTCATTTGGGTGCGAATGAAAGGCAATCCACTCAAATACAGCGGTTGGTCATGTTTGAGACTCCATTGATCAGCCAATCGGGTGATGTCTTCCACCACGGTTCCCCTCCTTTCTGAATTGAACAAAGCGGGGTCGAGAAAGACCATGAGCAGTGTAGCATCCGCGTCTTTTGTAAACAGAAACCCCTCATAAAAGGGCAAGGACAACACCGAATTGCGCAGGCTGTCAGTGAATGCCTGATCAACCGCGCCTCCGGTTTCCATTCGTCCCGGTCTTACAATGGGGCGAACAACAAATCGACGTTCGGCAGTGTCTTTGCTCAGGGTGTACGCATGCGTGATGGAGAACACGCTATCGATCATGGGCAATGGGACGGGGTTATCGACCCCGTCATCGATGGTATCTGCTACCGTGGGAAGGGATTGAATGGACTCCGTCAACTCATACCAAGCCTGCAACTTGGACGGATCATTCAAAACTTCTTTTCCTGTGCCAATTAGAACGACATTCCCTTCTGCCCCGAAATGTTCAATGAAATGCTCGTAATCCAGGGCCGTTGAATCGTTCTCAGGAAGCAGGCCACCGAAGGTGTATTGCAGCCTCAAATTGGGGATGCACATTGCAAAAAAGACCGTTACAGCCAACAATCCCAAGAGCAAGGGGACCCGTTGACGCAAAACGAAAGAAGCAATGTGAGTCCACATGGAGGTATACGGCAATTAGCAAATGACCCAAAAGATCTCCTGCGATTTAACGAGACAAAGAAAAGGAATACAAGGCATTCACCACTCGCCGACGTAACTTTGCCACATGGAACGATTCGATGTGTTGGTCGTCGGCGGTGGGCCGGGCGGATACGTTGCTGCCATTCGAGCAGCGCAATTGGGCAAAAAGACTGCCTTGGTAGAAAAATACGACACCCTCGGAGGCACATGCCTCAACGTGGGCTGCATCCCTTCCAAGGCTCTGCTTGACAGCTCTGAGCACTTCCACCA
>DAISXU010000050.1:0-15484 GCA_036825655.1 Flavobacteriales bacterium
TCGGGGCGTGGCCTAGTCCGGTTACGGCGCCTGTTTTGGGAACAGGAGATCGCAGGTTCGAATCCTGCCGCCCCGACTTCAAAAAGCTGTCTGTAACGGGCAGCTTTTTTTGTGCTCGGGAAAATGGCTGGAATCAGCGCATGAAGTCTGAAACCGCTTCGAAGGCCTTGTTTTTTTGAATGCGCAATTTGTCTCCTACGGAGAGGGCTGCCGCTCGCTTGGCTTCCACCCAAGCCAAGTCAATCGAATTGAAGTCAAATCCGTCAAGCTGGTTCCGATTTGGAAACAGAACGCCGGCGCCTTGCAGGAGTTGCCAGTTGTCACCATCCGAATCCGCCTTCAGTAGGAATCCGCTTCCAGCACAGACAGCGCTGACCACCTTGGAAGGCACACATACATGGGTCCAGCCTGAGGCGAGCGTAGCCAAATGGATGTCAATCAGCTTCAAGTGTTCTTGGGGAATGTGGCCCATCACTTTCACCACAGGGAATGCTTGCGCTGCGGCAAGCAGGTATGCTGCTTTTGCCCCATACGCTCGGAGTACAAACAAGTGCTGGTCGGCATTCAACTGCTGAATAACTTGAATGATGAAATCCGCGTCGTGCGCTTCTCCAATGTTGCCGCAATATCCAAATACCACTTTTCCGGAGCCCTTCCAGTCGGGCAGCGCTGCAACCACTTCCTGATCCAATTCTACGATTCCTGCAGGGAGTACAAAAACTGAATTGCCCCAGTGGCGGTTGTAACGTGATTCGAGGAACTTCGCTTGGTTAGGACCGAGGGCAATCAACCCCTGCGGGGGATTTCCATAAGTCCACCTCATCAGTTTTTGGCCAATCCATCCTTCTTCCTTTAGGAGATGGCTCGAAAACAAGGCGTCAGGAAACAAGTCCATCGACCACAGCAACCATTTATTCCGCTTCAGGCGAAGGCTAGCCCACATGGACAACAAAATTGGGTCCGTCATCACGATGGTCCAATCCGCATTGAGTTTTTTCGCTTTGCTGATCATCCGGTAGCCCGAGACCAAGCTATTGAGCAACCGAGGGATTTTACTTTTGCCAGCATAAAAACTCTTCAAGCGGTGCACCTTGCCCGCTCCTTCCAAATCACCGCCAATTCCATTGTAACCCGTGGTCAAGGTGATCACTGACACAGCAAAACGCCCAGATGCTTGTAAATGCTGCACCAGCTCGTTGGCGTAAGCACCCGTTGGTCCTTGGGACGGAGGGAAGTTGCCATTGATTAACGTGACGCGTACGAGCTTTTTCTGGTCCATCATGCAAATTTAGCGGTAAACCAAAACGCAAGGGACCTTGAGTTCTACATTGCAAGAAGAACCATGAATGGCATAGATCAAGTCCTTCAAGCCCTGGAGTTGAACGCATCGGAAGAGCGGGCAGCATTCGCACGGGCTTATTCGCCCACAGCCAGTCGCATTGTGGGTGCGACAATGCCGCAAGTCAATGAAATCACATCCGAGTTGAAGAAGTCCTTGATGGGAAAATCGAATGCGGATCAATGGAAGGTTGTGAAGTCCTTGTTGAGCGAGGGAGTTTTTGAGGCGAGTTTGATCGGGTGGGATCTTGTTGCTCGACAGAAACAATTGATGCTCGACGTGGATGAGTCACGGGCGAAGGACCTCTTGGTGGGTGTTGACAATTGGGTGGCGACGGACACCCTTGGACCACGTGTTTTGGGGCCAGCTTGGCGTTTGGGTCAGTTGAGTGATCAGTGGGTGGCATCTTTGCAGGATTGCGCGTCACCATTCCATCGGCGTTTGGCCTTGACGATGACCATCGGGCTCAACCTCAAATCTCGAGGAGGAAAGGGTGATGTGCAGCGCACCCTATCAGTTGCTCAGCGCGCATCTGATGATTCACATGACATGGTGATCAAGGCGCTTTCCTGGGCGCTCAGGCAATTGGTGCCTTGGGATGCGGTTGCCGTTTCAGATTTCCTGGAAAAAAATCAAACACACCTTTCCAAAAAAGTGCTGAGAGAGGTGCACACCAAACTCAACACCGGCAAAAATGGGGGGTGAGCTTACTCAGCAAGGAACACCAAAAACAGAGAGCATCAGCAACATGTCGTTGATGTTTGTGCTGCCATCTCCATTGAGGTCTCCACTGCATTCAGAGGCACACCCAAAATCGCTCAAAATGATTAAGACATCGGCAATCGAGACGAATCCATCACCGTTCAAATCGCCCACGCAATCGCCACATGGAGCAGGGATGCAAGTGCCATTGTCAACCGTGGCGATTGCTTCATAATTGCAAGCTGTTGCATCGGTGCACCCATCAATCAATTCGAATGCACAAAACTGGTCAGGTACCACCTCCAATGCATAACCGGCATTGACGGATCCAAGCCAACCGTTACCGATGCCAAAAGTCCAATCTCCGATTCCTTCCAGTGGCTGCAATAAGGTGATGCTTGCGGAATAAACCCCACCTACACCAACGGACCAAGCAGCAGGCCAACTGCTCGATGATCCACAGCCGAAATCATTCTGGTACCCCCCGATTTCGATGCAATCACCATTGGGGGACTCGATGAACAAAATCACCTCAGACGCCCAGCTTTGGTCGTTCATGTAAGTGAAATCCAGTGTGACTTCAAGAGAAGAGATGTAGCCGCTACCTGAAAGGATGGTAGACTCGGTCATGCCTCCCGACAATTCAGCCGCCAGCGTGACTTGATTTCCGCAATCGCATGGTCCGCCAGCGGGACCATAAATGCAGGATCCATCGTCGGTGGTGACCAAATCGCTGTAATTGCAGGCCACTTCGTCAGAGCATCCAATGCACGCCGTTCCATCGCCCCCGCATATGCCACAAGAATCAAATTCGGAGCAACTTCCGTCATCCTCCACGGCTTCAGCATCGTAGTTGCACGCAGCAGAGTCGGTGCACCCATAGTAACTGCAGTTGGAGCTGAATGACGCGCATCCGCCCAAGCAGGAGCCATCTGAATTGATGGTTGGAATCAAAGCCTCAGATTCCACGGTGGGGTGGAATTGCAAGTTGACCGATCCGCCCGCTATGGCATGGCAATAGCTCATGATTGTGCCCACTTGAGCTGTTACATTGTTCGTGTAGCCGCCGCAGCTGCCTTCAAGGTCGTAGCAGTTGTCAATCGGTCCGCTGCTCCACCCGCACCAATGCGTATGATTGGATCCAAAATTGTGTCCAAATTCATGGGCCACCACATTCAGATTCCACGCGTAAGTTCCAGGGATGTAAGTTAATCCCCCGTTGAGGTAGGAAGAAAGTCCAAATGCATAATCCGTCCAACAAGTCACATCCAAATAAGCAATTCCCCCTGTGCCTGTGTTGGTTCGCCGGGTAAGCAAATGGGTCATGTCCCTCGGAATCCCAACCAAGTCGGGATTCGTAGCCCATTCCACTCGAAAGGCGTCCAAAACGCCCCCACCATTATTTGTCACAGCGGCATAAGGATCAACCGTTTCCCAAACGTTGACGTAGGTGGCTTGCAAATCAACGAGATCATCCAGTTCTGCATCGTAGATCACGTGAACACCGGACAAGAGCGCCAAGGCCCATTCCACAGCGGCGTAACAATCCGAACCAAAAAGGTTGTACGTATGATGGTCAACATCCAGTGCAATTTCAACGCACTCGGCCATGGCAGCGCTTTTGGACTGGCCAACTTTGGCTGCTGCTTGTCCGTGCTCAGCTAATTCGCTGACACCACAGGTGAATGTCAATCCGTGGTTTACATCCTGAAGCGGAAACAGGGCATAGAGGTCACCTTCGATGGGGGTGATTTCATACCCGACCCCCTTGTAGGTGAACGTGCAAATCACTTCATTTTCCATGATGATCAGGGAGCCGGATGCGTCTGCCATGTCCAGGGCATAGCTTCGCAATTGAGGAAGGTAGGGTTCTACGCGTTGACCTTCGGCTGTCATTCTGCTAATCTTCAAATCGGGTCTATAAGCAGAAAATCGTTTCCAAGTCAACGTCCATTTTCCTCCGTCGGGGCCCGGGATAATGGTTGTTAGTTGATCGGGGGCTTGTTTGCGAGTTTGCAAAAAAGCCTGGGAGTTAAGCTCTAACCAATGCGTGTTTTCTGGAAGATGAGTCAATGGCCGCCTCGAGTCGTTCTGATCGTGATTGGGAGAATTGAACAGATTTGTCGTCCATTCGGAGGGCATGCACTGGGCAAAAGGAAGTTGAATTGTTCCCAAAAAAATGAACACAAATGCGGATGTGCGAAGGAGGGTTGCTGCAGTCATGACACGAAAGATAGCTGAATAGACTTCTACAAGTGCATCATGAGCAGTTCATAAACAACGATTGGTAGGTGAGATTTTGTTATTTTCGCCTCATGTCACATGTCATGCATTTGCTCATAGCCTTGTCACTTTTCTCGTCAGTCGGTCATGGTCAAACAGACCTCACAGATGACTTCAGAAAAATTGACGAGGCTTTGTTTGAGTTGAAGGACGCGGATCAAGAAACCTTGTCAGAAGCAGGCCAACAGTACGTGCAAGATGGGATGGCTTCCAACGAGTGTTGGCAGCTCGCAGTGGGTACATTTTTATGGAGTCGTTGCCTGTTTAGAGAAGGTGATTTGGAAACGGCAGATTCGTTACTGAGAATCAACCAGCCGTGTTTGCTGTCCATCCCACATACCGCTTTTCAGGTGGCTACGATGGATTTCTTTCAGAACGATTACGCCTCGGCAATCGATCATTGGCGCTTGGTTTTACTTCATGAGTGGGGGCCATCCAAGTCGAAAACCTTGGAGAACATAGGTTCGTGTTGGCAGCGCCTTGGTCGGCTGGACTCCGCTCAGCATTATTATGAAAAATCACTAAGCCTGCAGGGCGACCAAGTGGGGATGATGACCATCAACAACATCATTTCGGTATTGAACAACAGGGGGTTGCAAGAGGATGTTGAGGCCTTCTTTAAGATCGGATCCAACCTTCCTGTGTCAGATTCGACCGCATTGGACATGCTTTATTGGAACATGATTTCTGCGAGTGTGTTTTTGAATGATGGTAAAAGAGCCAATGAGGTTTTTGAGGAGTGGCATTTGAGGGGGTTTAAGCAGATTAAAAGCTATGCGTTCGCCATCTACACGCACTTGTTGCTTTTGAATGATGACATGGAAGGTTTTATGGCTCAACTGGAGCTCTTCCTGCATGATGTCGAGGCCATGGAGGGGTTTAAGAATCCAGAACTGGAGCTCTTAGTTGATGCGCCTGAGGGCTCACTGCTTGATGGTTTGAGCTTGGAGCAACGCTGGTTCATTTCGCGAGAGTTTTTCCTGTCGAAGGTGGGAGAATCCGAGAATGAGCGGGAAGTCCAAGCGGCGAAAAGCCTTCAAATGAAATTGGAGAGAAAATTAGAGGAAGAGCAATTTTGGAACAGGGTGATGGTTCTAGGCTTCCTTGCCTTTTTGTTGTTTGCAACTGGGTACGTCTTGGTGGCGTTGGGCCAGCGTAAAAGGAGATCTCAAACTGCGCGGAACTTTGAATTTGGCACCCATGATCACAAGTCCGTTCAACTGATTCGGGATTCGCTTGTCTCTCAATCGAACAGTGAGGTTGCGCTTGCACAACTGGCCGAGCTTCGGGAGCTGTTGGAATCGAAACAAATTGGAACGCTGAATCGATGGGCTGAAGGACAAGGACTGACCAGCTCTGAATTTAGGCTTTTAGAGCTCATCGGCAAGGGCTACAGCGCCGCGGAATGCTCCAGCTTGATGGATTGCACAAAGTCACACATTTACAATTTAAGAAGCAGCATTCGCAAGAAATTGAGTTTGCCAGAATCCGAAACGCTAAAAGTCTGGGTAAACCGCCAGTTGCGAAGCTGATTTTGAGTACATTACGGGCATGAAATGGGGTGAGCTAAGTGTGTTATTAATCGGTACACTCCATGTGCTTGGATTCGCTTCGGCGCAAACAACGGCCGATTGCGAGGGAGCCATCGTACTGTGTGGAGATTGGTACAGCGAGGAAAACGCGTCCTTCAGCACGGGAGCTGTTGCAGAATACACGGGGGCTTGCAACTCGGGATTAGAATATCCCAGCGTTTGGTACACCTTCACGGTGCAAGAAGCGGGGATGTTGAGCTTCATTCTAACGCCCAATCAGGCAGAAGATGACTACGATTGGGCTTTGTTCGATGTCACCAACGGCGGATGTGCAGGAATTTCAGCCGGTGGTGCGTCACCTGAGGTCGAATGCAATTCGTTCGGTGAGTTCGGGAACAATGGGGCTACAGGCATTTCAACGGTGATGGGGGGAACCGGCAACAGCAATGGCCCTGGCAACCTCAATGGCCCGCCTTTCAATGCGGACCTCGCTGTGAATGCAGGCGAGACGTATGCCTTGATTGTGATGAATTGGACACAAAGCCCTTTTGGTTATGACTTGGATTTTGGGTTCTCTACGGCCAGTTTGTACGATGGCGATCCCCCAGAAATAACGGATGTCAGTTTTCCGTGTGACCTCTCTGAATTCACAGTTGTTCTTTCCGAGTCCATTGTGCTTTCGACTGCGGAATTGGCTGATTTTGCGCTCTACGGCCCGGGAGGTGTTTTGGTCGAATTGAGTTCGCTCCTTCCGGTCGGAGCTTCTGGAGGGCTGTGCCAAGAATTCGTCCTTGCCCCCGCTAATCCCATTGTCCAATCAGGTTCGTACAATTTGGTCTTTACCGACGGCGCTGGATCGGTAGAGGATGCATGTGGAAACTTAGGGACTGGTCAATTCGATTTTCAATTGGAAGTTTTGACACCGCCCATCGGTTGGCCCCTGTTGGAAATTTTTCGCTGCGAAGGGGAACCTGTCATGTTGATGCTGGAAAACGGAGCGACGCAGCCGGCTGATTCAGAGTATTCTGTGGATTGGTTTTACGACGCCGGAGGGAGCATGAATCCCGAGTGGCTCTCATCAGGACTGTCTTGGAATGCCGAGTTGGACGGGATGTATGAAGTCCTTCTTGAAACGGTGCCCCCTTGTTTTTCTGCAACGGGCTTCTTTTCAGTGGAATCTGAGGATTGCGGCTTGTTCATTCCGAATGTCATCACCCCCAATGGAGATTATTTAAACCAATCGTTTCGTGTCGACGGATTGGAGAATTGGCCCATGAGCAAGTTGCGCATCTGGAACAGATGGGGGGGCTTGGTGTTTGAACATGCCGATTTTGGTCGTTCAGCTGGATGGGCACCCACTTGGGATGGGACGTTCGCCGCTGCGGAAGGAACCTATTTTTACGAGTTAGTGATTCCGCGAGGTGAAGAGCCGATTGAGATTGAAGATGAATCCGGGCTGCGCTTGGAATCAGGATCCGGAGACTTGAGGGTGACTGGCACCCTGACGGTCCTGCGTTAGTGGTCCGCCTGCCTCAACTCAAATTCAGGGTCGTATCCGTGCGACTGGTAAAGTCCATTTTCTCCTTTTGAATCGAGGGTCAGACGAAAGGCCAAAGGCACTCCAATGCCGTCTGATGCTCGGCACTCCCAAATTCCATTGGCCGCCTCAGTGCACTGCCCATCGTAATGAAAGGAACGCCCATCATCCAAGTTGCGTTGAACTCCAATCGCCCCACTTGCAACCAAGGTCAGTTCAAAGGTCCCGCCTGCGAGCATGATTTGAGAACCGTCAGGCATGGTTCGCGGAAGGCCATCAGCAGCTCTCATGGGGTGAGCATCTTGGTGCCCGATGAGCAAGATGGTTTCAGTTTTTGGTTGGGTTTGGGCTCCGCTAGAACAGCCAACGAGCAAAAAGGCGCATGCTGCGCTCCAGGTGATGAATCGGGTCATGAGCGCAAGTTAATGCTTGGCAATGTTCGCCAAGGTATCTTCGCACCATGCAGGAGTTGAAGGAAGCACTTAAGGGCAGGGTCGGTTGGTCGATTTTCCTCACGGCAGTGGCGATTCGCGTCCTAGATTGGTCGCTTTCCTCGTATAGCCACGACGAGTTTTCAGCTTTGTTGCGGTTGTCCCAAACTCATTCATGGACATCCTTTTGGGAGTCAGCGGTGATGGTCGATGCTCATCCAGCGGGTGTTCAGGCTTGGCTCACGGGCTGGGTGAAGTTTGGGGATTTTTTAGGGGTGACGCAACACGGATCCGCAGAATGGTGGGTGAAACTTCCATTCCTTGCGGTATCGTTGTCTGGCCTGTGGGCCCTGGTTCTCATGGTGCGACGCGCTGCAGGTCGGGAAGCCGCGTGGTTGACACTCGCATGCTGGGCAGGTTTGCAATGGCCAGTTTTGCAATCAGCCATAGCCCGTCCCTATGCACCGGGATTGGCCCTGGTGCTGTGGGCAGGGGCGATGCTTCTCGAACCCAGGCTCAAGCGGAGAAACATTCGGCTGGCGTTGGTCCTTGCTTTGGCTGCTTACATGCACCATTTTGCGGCCCTGCAAGTCGCCTTTTTGTGGAGTTTTGCCATGATATTCGGGCCCAAACATGACCGATTAGAACTTTGGAAATCCGCAGCGCTTGCGGCATTGATTTATGTACCGCATGTTCCTGTGCTTTTGCATCAATTTGGACACGGCGGATTGGGGAGTTTTCTCGACAAACCATCCCCTTCCTTTTTTGTCAGTTATTTGAGGCTTTTGCTCAATGATTCGGCGATGTTATGGCTCTTGTTGGGGCTTCCAGCGATTTCAATTTCCCTTGTGATTCGGCGTTTTGAAGGCTGGCGTTGGGCCGCTTTGGGAGTTGCCTTGTTCTTCCTGCCTCTCGGATTGGCTTATGGTTATTCTACCTGGCGGGCACCTATTTTGATGGACCGCACCTTGTTTTTTGCCAGTCCGTTTTTAGTTGCCGGTTTGTCAATCGCCGCTATGGAAGGCTGGAAGCGCTGGGTTCCATGGAACGCGCGCGGTTTTGTTTTGCTCGTTGGATGCACTTCCATCGCCACGCTCTTCAGCAACCGTCAACACCATGCAATTGCTTGGGAATCTCCTTACGAGGGTGTTCTGGAGGCAGTGAGTGAACAGGATTCTGTCGTTTCGCTGTTGAATGGCCCCTCACATGCTTGGGATTTTGTAAGGGCCAAATATTCAATGGACCTGAAATACACAACTGCGAGCATGGATCTCTTGCGCGGGTTGGCTGGTGATTCCTTGCAGCTTGGGGTTGCGCTTGGGCGGGCGGCGAATCACGAGTTCCTCTCAGCCGATGCGGATGGACTCTTGTTGATGGAACGTCACTTGTTGGAGCATCGGTGCTTTTACAATGGGGATTTCCGCCGCTACGGCCCCGTTCGCCAAGCCGGTGAGTTGGCTGCTGGCATTGTGGCATACAACCCGGGTGCGATGCGCAAAGAATTTGGCCCAACCGTGAAGGCAAATCTCCAAGATATTTTGGATGCATCCCTCGGAGGTGCCCACCCCAATCCCAACAGGGAGGTGTATGCAGGCATACAACTCAGTGGCCCCATCGCGGGCGAAGGAGAGCTGGTCTTGACTTGCTCCCTTGGCGATGAAATTGTGTTCTACCGCTCGGCGAAGTTGAATCAGGGAACGGGCCATTGGCAGGCGCTGGGGCTTCGCTTAGCTGATCTAGGGCTGACCCAATCCGAGTCGGAACAAGTGGAGTTTGCTGCCTACGTTTGGAATCCGAAACGAACACCCCTTCAACTCGGAGCGTTGGTTCTGGCTGCAGGAGCGGGAAATCCCTACCAGTACGCTTGGTCTCAGCCCGTTCCTAAGGACAAGGCACACCAAACCCACTGAGCAAGACCAGCAGGTCGTTGATGTTCGTCACTCCGTCATTGTTGGTGTCTCCTGCGCAAGGCGGCGTTTCACAGCCAAAATCGCCCAGCAACACCAACACGTCAGCAATGCTAATGAGGTTGTCTCCGTTCAAATCACCAGGACATCCGCCGCACTCGCCATACGTGCATTCCCCGCTGTCAATTGTTGCCCAAGGTTGGTAATTACAAGCTGTGGCGTCCATGCAGCCTTCACAAGAACTGTACTCACAAGAACCATCGTAGAGGGTCACATTCGGATCGAAATTGCAGGCGTTGGGGTCATCGCACCCGGCGCAGGAATTGAAATCACAAGTGCCATCATCAAGGAGGGCATTGGGGTCAAAATTGCAGGCGTAGCTCGTCGTACAACCGCTACAACTGCTGTATTCGCAAGAGTTGTCGCCGATGGTTGCAGCAGGATTGTAATTGCAGGCTTGCAGATCCGTGCACCCCGCACAGGTGGTGTACTGGCACGACCCGTCATCGATCGTGGCTAAGAAATCAAAATTGCAGGCGCCAGGCTCCGTGCACCCCGCACAGGTCTCGTAATCACATGTTCCATCGTCCACGTTCGCTTGAAAATCAAAGTTGCACGCTGATTCGTCCGTGCAACCATCGCATGTGCCGTATTCACAAGACCCATCGTCTTCTGTGGAGGCAGCGTTGTAATTGCAAGCGGCCGGGTCGGTGCAACCGGGAGGCGGTGTGCTCAAGCACAGATTGAAGAAGGAAAGGGCCAAGGTGTATTGCACTTCAGGGCTCGCCGACCAGCCGTTGGTAAGGGAGATGGTCCAGTTTCCTTGGCCGGTGACATCATTGGCAATGATGACAGAACTGGCGTAGGTTCCACTGATTGAAGTGGACCATGTGGGAGGCCAAACGCCGGCCACGTCACAAGAAGATGGCACATCAAAGCCTCCAACGGTTTGGCACACACCATCCGGGCCGGTCAATTCAATGCGCAAATCAGAAAGTTTTGCATCTGGATTGCTCGAGAGGTTGGTGAACATCACGGTTGCGTACATCGCTGCGAGGGTTCCTACACCCGCCACCGTGGTAGATGTTGACTCCCCACCAGAGAGGGTTACATCCCACGTCAACTCGGCTTCACAATCACATCCTCCACCACCTGGGGCGAAAAAGCAGGAGCCATCATCCGAGGTGACTGACGGGTCGTAGTTGCATGCCATGGCATCGGTGCAACCAAAGCAGGAAGTGCCATCACCTCCGCATTCGCCGCATGCATCCAAAACGGTGCACGAACCGTCATCAAATTGTGCCTCTGCATTGTAATTGCAGAATTCGGGATCCATGCATCCAAACACGGCGCAATTCGTGGCATACGTATCGCAGATGTTGTAACAATACCCATCGCTGTTGATGGTGGGCGTCAAGGCCCATGCTTTCACGGTCGGATGAAAAATCAAATTCACCGACCCGCCAGAAATCGCATGGCAATAGCTCATGATGGTCCCTACCTGAGCAGTCGGGTTGTTCACGTAACCAGCACAAGATCCTTCCAACGACCCGCAATTGTCAATGGGGCCTCCGGGCCACCCGCACCATTGGGTGTGATTGGACCCAAAATTGTGGCCCAATTCATGAGCCACCACATTTAAATTCCAGCTGTATCCGCCGTTGTAGGTTGAAGTGCCGCTGAGGTAGGAGCTGAATCCCACCGCGAATTGGTTGCTGCAGACGACGTCCAAGTAGGCAATGCCGCCTGTGCCTGTGTTGGTTCTCCGGGTCAAGAGGTGCACCAAATCCCGGTCAATACCCGATAGATCGGGATTAGTGACCCACTCAGAACGGAATGCGTCAAGCATGCTGCCGGCGTTTTGAACGTAGGAAGCGTAAGGATCGGTTGTTTCCCAGACATGCACATAGCTCGCCTGAAGGTTGATGAGGTCGCTCAATTCTTCGACATAAATTTCACTCACTCCAGCGAGCAAAGCCAAAGCCCATTCCACGGTGGAATTGCAAACCCCTCCAAAGGTGTTGTAGGTGTATTGGTCAATGTCTAAGGCCACTTCAACGCATTGCACAACGGGATTGGACACGGTGCGTGTGCCCGGATGCGGGGCACGGTGTTGTCTCCGTATTTGATTGAATTCCAGGGATTCTGCCTCGCAACTGAAGTTGGATTGGAGTCGGCTATCAGCCAGCAAATAAGTGGCATGAAGTCCATCGGGTCCAACAGGGGCAATTTCGAACACGTCCCCATTCCAACGGACAGATCCAACGACGTGGTCTGTCATCAGGGAGACAATGCCTCCAGCCTCAGGAAATCGCCGGCCATTTTCATGGATAGCCACCACACGGAAAGTCTGAAGTTGTGGTGAATACGGAGATTCTACCATCCCAGAAGCTCGGGTCTCGCCGAGCAATAAATCGGGAGAGAAGGGAGAAAATCGCTGCAGTTCCAAACTGGCTTTAGGGTGGCCCGGAACAGGTAAAATGAGCGTCCACTTTTCCAAGTTCTCTCCTCGTGTTTTAAGAAAGGCGGATGCCAATAGGTTCAACCCAACAGAAGAGGAGGATGTGTGCGTGGGAATTTCGGATGCAGACAAGGCTGCTGGTTCAAAGAGCGCAGAGGGGCTCTCCCATTCTGTGCATTGCGCAGTGCTCGTTCGCATGAACATGACCAAGCAAGCCACCAACAGAAATAAACTGATGTATGGCTGCCTCGAAGCGAGGTGCAAGCCAGGGTAGTTCGTTGTTTTCATCTGTGTGAAGATAACGAATTCGGGCTAACCTGTTGGTGTTGATTTGCTATTCCAAGGGGCAACCCCCAACGCGCTCACAGCATTTGTTTCTTCCTTGAAACCTTTGAGAGAAAGTTCCGTAAAGGGGGGAGCCTTGTTCTCTATTTTGCCCTCGATGGACGGTCATGCCGAAGCGGATTATCCCGCCGAATTGCATTAAAACTTAACCTAAAGGGCAGATGTTGTAGATAAATGAGGTATATTTATATGATGAATCGATATCCCCGATGATGAAGAGTCACTTGAAGTTTGCCGCCATGCAAAGATCTTTTGCCCTGCTGATGTTCGTTATGCTTGCTGTTTCTAGCGCCCTGGCGTCGGTCACAGGCTTTAGCGTTGAAGTGCATGCCACTTCTGAATTCGGCACCACCTACCGTGTGTATGCCACATTCGACGACCCATTGGACTGGGTTCAGTCCGTTTATGGTTTGACAGGAGCTGAAGGGGACGCCCCCATGAGTTTGCTGGCTGACCCCGGCTTCGCCATTTATCAAACGTCCAACAATTTTGGAGTCAATCCTTTCTATGGCCAAGAGGTCAATCCTTTGTTTTTAGGGATGATTCCTGACCTGACTTACGACAGTTGGGTGACCATCGGAGCTGAGAATAGCCAAGGCGACACGGGCATTCAAGGAGCAGGCATGGCGGATGCCATCACGGCGTTCAATTCAGGCGTTGGTTTTGCAGATTGCGGCGGTGCGTGGTTTGTGGCTTCCTTATCGGGCGCAGCACCTGATTGGGCAGCGGGGGATGACCTGCGTGTTCTTTTGGCACAAATCACCATGGCGGATGACGATGCAGGAAACATGGGGACTTTCAACTTCCAATTCAACTTGCAATGGAAGGATGGTGCAGGCACAGCAGGGAATTACTTGGGTGAGCAATTGTCGTCTTCAGACTTCATCTTGGACACGACGGGTTGCATGGATGAAACGGCATGCAACTATACCGCGACTGCTTTGGAGGATGACGGATCTTGTGAGTTCACGTCCTGTGCGGGTTGCCTTGATGCAGGGGCTTGCAACTACGATGCCGCTTGGCTCATTGAGGACAACAGCCAATGCGAATATGCTTCATGTGAAGGCTGCACGAATGAGTTGGCTTGCAACTTTGATCCGGAATCGACTTTGGACAATGGCTCGTGCCTTGTGCCCAACGAAGCCAGCTGTGAGTTCTGTGAAGGTGCCGAAATTGGAGTGGCAGATTCCGATGCGGATGGCGTTTGTGATGCAGATGAAGTAATTGGTTGCCAAGATGAAACGGCTTGTAACTTTGATGGCCTAGCAACGGACGCAGGTGCCTGTGACTATGCTGATGCCGCCTGTGAAATTTGTGAGGGAGGTGCTTCGGTGCTTCTTGACGACGATGGAGACGGCATTTGCAACGCAGACGAGACCGACGGTTGCACGGATGAAACGGCTTGCAACTTTGCCGTTGGAGCAACGGACGATGATGGTTCGTGCGAATTCTCATCTTGTGCCGGCTGCCTGGATCAAGCAGCGTGCAATTACGATGAAAACTTGTTAATTGAGGAGAACAGTTCTTGCGACTACACTTCTTGCTTGGGTTGCACCAACGACCAAGCGTGCAATTACGATTCCGATGCAACTCAAGACGATGGCTCTTGCGATTTGATCACTTGCTATGGGTGCATGGATGCTGCTGCTTGCAATTATGATGCAACGGCTGCATTCAGTGATGCAAGTTGCACCTACCCAGAAGCGTACTACGATTGCTTGGGTGAGTGCCTCCTTGACTTTGACGGCGATGGCGTTTGCAACGAATTGGAAATTGAGGGTTGCACGGATGAAACGGCTTGCAATTATGACTCCATTGCGACAGAAAATGCGGGGTGTGAATACGCACCATTGCTTGGAGATTGCGACACACCGTGTTTGGGTGATTTTGACGGCGACGGATACTGTGACAACTTGGAAGTGCCAGGTTGCATGAGCTCTTCTGCGACGAACTACAATGCAGCCGCTACAGATGATGACGGTTCATGCGATTGGACGGATACCTTGTTTGTGGGCTTGAGCTACGAGATTGTCGGTCACAGCACCGTGGGTGAAGCAACAACGTACCGCCTTTATGCGGAATTCAATTCCAACGATCTAGCGGTTCAGGCTTGTTATGGAACAGATGATGCCAACTGGGCCTTGAGCTCTACGGCCTCGTTCTATCAGAATGCCATGGGAGGGTTGGTCGGAAGTTCAATCAATCCTGCGTTTTTCGCGAGCATTCCTGAAATGGAATTTGATTCCTGGTTCGCTCTCGGCGCTGGTCCGGGCAATGAGCCTGGCCCTGCTCATGTTGGACTCACTTCATTCGCTAACGATTTTGAGGACAATGGCGGGAACATGTTGGTGAACACAGCAGTAGGAGCCAGCATCTATTTCACCCCAGGCCAGAGTTCTTTTGATGCTCCTGTCAACGGAAAGGTGCTTTTGGGTCAATTCACGACGGAAGGGGTAGTTACTGTCAAATACAACCTCCAATTCCGAGATTCTGAGAGCTTAACCCACACCGTGACGGATCTGAACTTAGTGTTCCCCGCCAACGCCCAGGGTTGCACGAACGAATTGGCTTGCAACTACGATGATTCAGCTGAGTTTTCTGTGAATGCTGGTTGCCTGATCCCTGAAGGATGCGATGCATGCAGTGGCGAAACAGATGGAACTGGAACGTTGGTCGACAACGACGCGGATGACGATGGCGTTTGCGATGCAGATGAAGTGTCAGGTTGCACCGATGCGGAAGCATGCAACTACGATGCGGATCCCACCACAGATACGGACAATGCCCTGTGCGTGTATGCCATGGGCTGCGAAGAATGCAGCGGAGAAACCGACGGAACTGGAACGGCAGTGGATGTTGATGCAGACGATGATGGCGTTTGCGATGCAGATGAGGTGACGGGTTGTACCGATTCAGCAGCCTGCAATTACGATGCGGATCCAACCAC
>DAISXU010000051.1:0-14877 GCA_036825655.1 Flavobacteriales bacterium
TTGAATGAGGCTTTTTCGGTGGTGGGTTTGGCCAACAACAAGTTGCTCGAGCTCAATGCGAGTCAGGTCAACGTGAATGGCGGTGCAGTTTCTTTGGGACACCCATTGGGGTCAAGTGGTTCCCGCATCGTGGTAACCTTGTTGCATGCTCTGAAGCAACGAGGTCTTAAGCGGGGAGCTGCTGGCATATGCAATGGTGGTGGAGGTGCTTCGGCCATTTGCATCGAGCTGATTTGATGTGAGTCGCAGTCCTTTTCAACCGGCCATTGGGGCCAACGTGCATGCGTGTGTGTCCCTTGTTCCAGTGAGGTCTGAACCGGCTGATGCCTCAGAGCAGGTCACTCAATTGCTGTTTGGTGAATCTGCAAGTGTGCTTGAAAATGGACTGCGCGACTGGGTTCGGGTCCGTTGCCTTCATGATGGCTATGAAGGTTGGTGCGACGCGAAAATGCTGCAGTCTTCGCCAGACTTTAAGGGCGGACATCTGCTGAAGTCGGTGACTTCTACCTGGCGGTGGCCGGATGGCTCAGTGCGTCAGCTTCCAGCTGGTGGATGGGTCGAAATGCGAGGGGATCAGTTCTTTTCGCCAGACGGCCATCCAATCGCATGTGTAGCGGCTTCTGGGGAAGGTTGGGAGCATTGGTTGGGTGCTCCATACCTGTGGGGCGGACGCAGCGTTGCGGGCGTCGATTGTTCGGGGTTGATGCAGGTTTTGGCCCGGTTGGATAGACCTGATGTTTTTGTGGACCGCGATGCTTCGGACCAAATGAAGTTGGGTGAAACGATTGCTTTTGAAGAACGTGCTGCTGGTGATTGGGCGTTTTTCGCCAATGATGCAGGCCGCATCGTACACGTAGGGGGCTTGATTGATGCGAATACCATCTTGCATGCAGCCGGAGAAGTGCGCCTTGATGCGTTGACTGAACGGGGCATTGAGCGCAAGTTGCCTTCTGGGGAATGGTACTTAACACATCGTTTGGCAGGAATTAGGCGTCACCCTTAGAGGGCGGCCTGCGAGCGCAAGAGAGGAGAACACCTGTAGCGGTCCTCCCCGTAGGTTTGGGCCAATGCATCCAGGGTGTTCACGACACTTTGCAATCCCAATTCCCTGCCCCAGGCCATGAGGCCTTTCGGGTAATTAACACCTCGAGTCATGGCCGTTTCGACGTCTGATTCACTGCAGATGTTCATGTTTACAGCATCGAAAGCTTCGTTGATGAGCATGGCCAAAATGCGATCCACGATGATCTGTCGAAGGTTGTCTGTCAAGTTGGGCTCGGACTGGATGGCGTCGTCGCTGTATTCGTAATAGCCCCTTCCGCTTTTTCGCCCCAACCAACCCGCTTCGGCATGGCGTTTCTGAACGAGAGATGGCCGATAACGTGGATCAAAGTACATGGCTTCAAAGACAGACTCAGTGACAGCGTAATTGACATCATTTCCAATGAAGTCCATCAATTGGAATGGCCCCATCCGAAAACCGACAGATCGCATGGCCTCATCAATGCTCGCCATGTCCGCAATTCCCTCTTCAAAAATCCGCAGGGCCTCGCCATAAAACGGCCGAGCTACTCGGTTGACAATGAACCCGGGTGTGTCTTTCGCAAGTGCAGGTGATTTGCCCCATTTTGCCATGAGCCCAGAACATGCCACACCCAAGTTAGGCTGCGTTTGCAATGCTGGAATGACTTCCACCAAAGGCATGATGGGAGCAGGGTTGAAAAAATGCAAGCCAATCATGCGTTGCGGTTGCTCGAGGCAACTTGCAATGGCCGTTACAGAGAGAGATGATGTATTGGTGGCCAAGACGGCATGGTGGCCAACGTGCGATTCAATGGAACGAAAGACCGCCTGCTTCACTTCAAGTCGCTCAACAATTGCCTCGACCACCAAGTCACACGGCGCACAGTCTTCGATCTGTGTGCTGCGTTCGATTCGCCCTGAAATGTCCAGGGCCTCTGCTTCGGTGATGCGTTCTTTTTCTACCAGCCGATTCAGGACCTTGCTGAGTGCCGTGGAACTCTTGTCCAATGCATTCTTCTGGGAATCTATCAGTACGACCCGGTGCCCGGCTGTTGCGGCAATTTGGGCAATTCCCGACCCCATGGCTCCGGCTCCAATGACTCCTACAACGCCTGGTTGTGAGGCCAAACGGTGAACGGTAGTTAGAAAGTTATTCATTGCCCGCAAAGTTGCGATATTCGAGCCATGAAAACCTACTATGACCCAAAGGACCTGAAGCGTTTTGGAAAAATTGCCGACTGGGACGGACCGTTGGCGGAGAAATTTTTTGCTTGGTACGGAGATGTTTTTGCAGATGGTGCGCTGACCGAGCGTGAAAAGGCGCTCATCGCCTTAGGCGTTGCCCATGCCATTCAATGCCCATATTGCATCGACGCTTACACCCAAGATTTGGTGGGGCGAGGAGAGTCAAAAGAGGCCATGATGGAGGCGGTTCACGTAGCAGGTGCCATTCGCGGGGGGGCTTCCTTGGTGCATGGCGTTCAAATGATGGGCAAGGTGGATCAAATGTCCATGTAAATGACAGATTTGGCACATAAATCGCTTCAAGCGCGAGGAGAACGTCTGGCTTCACCAGCTGCTCAAGCCGCTACGTTGGATGCTGCGGGATTTGGTTGTGGTCGTTGGCCAAATTTCGACGCGCGCTTGCGGCAGGAGGGCTTGAAGCCTCTGCGTCCCAAATCGATTGAGGTGTTTCAGGTGAATGTGGGCTACGTCTGCAACCAGGTCTGTGCGCATTGCCATGTGGATGCAGGTCCGGACCGCCGGGAGCAGATGTCACTCGAGTTGATGGCCTTGGTGCTCAACTGCATTGGACCGAGTGGGGCGAAAACCCTGGACATAACCGGCGGTGCGCCAGAGATGCACCCGGCCTTCAAGGAATTCGTAAGTGAGGCTCGTGAGCGTTACCCTCAGTTGGAGATCATCGTTCGGTCTAATTTGACGATTCTTGAAGCGCATGAACGGTATGCTGACCTCCCTGTTTTTTTTGCTGAGCAAGGCGTTCGAGTGGTGAGTAGCCTGCCGTTTTTTAGGGCTGACAGAACGGATCGGCAACGAGGCGATGGGGTGTTTGAAGCGAGCATTCGTGCCCTGAAGCGATTGACTGAAGTGGGCTTCGGTAAATCGCCGGGGTTGATATTGGACTTGGTCTACAACCCTGCGGGTGCATTTTTGCCCAATCACATGGAATCGCTGGAAGCCAGCTACAGGGAGGCATTGGGAAAGGAAGGTATCGCATTCAATCAACTCATCGCCATCACTAACATGCCCATTTCGAGGTATTTGGAGTATTTGGAAGCAAGTGGGAACTTGGAAGACTACCTGGATGAATTGGTCGAGTCGTTCAATCCCGAAGCTGCGAAAGGGGTGATGTGCACGAATACGCTCAGTGTCGGATGGGACGGTCAATTGTTCGATTGTGATTTCAATCAAATGCTGAAACTGCCCGTGGGTCATGCTGTCAGGAATTTGGCTGATGTCGCCGACTGGGAGCAACTCACTTCGCGAGATGTGGTGGTTGCAAACCATTGTTATGGATGCACTGCAGGTGCTGGTTCCAGTTGCCAAGGTTCTACGGTTTGATGGATGATGCATTGATTCTATTTGCGAGGCGTCTTCAACTGGGGCGAGTAAAAACCCGATTGGCCTCGGTGATTGGCGAACAACAGGCTTTGGAGGTCTATCGCCAGCTTGTTGAGCAGGCCAACCTGTTGCGGGGATGCGGCGGTTGGCGAACGGTATGGGCCTTAACTGGCGAAGGTGATTGGGAGTGGGAAGGCGAGTTCTGGGAGCAAGTTGAAGGTGACTTGGGAGTGCGCATGGAATCGGCAATGAACCGAGCTTTTGCGGAAGGCGCAAAACGGGTCGTATTGGCGGGGACGGACATTCCTGGCCTCTCCCATGTTCAGGTGCATGATGTGTTTCAACGCCTCACTGAGGGTGCCGAGATGGCAACGATTCCTGTGGAAGATGGTGGTTATGGCGCTGTTGGGCTGAATTCGCCGCCGGGAGGATTGTTCCTTGGCCAACTGTGGAGCCATTCTCAGGTGCAACTAGATGCCGTAATCCGCGCAGCATCGCGTAGAATGCGATTTTCTGCATTACCTTGCTTATACGACGTTGACGATTGGAATGATTGGCAGAGGTGGTTGAATCAACAAACTTAGAATCAAAATAAAATCAGAATGGAAGATGCGATGGAGGCCTTAAAGGAGGTCGTTGAGTACTTACAAGAACGAGGTGTAAAGGAAGTGGACTGTGGAATCATTTTAGGCACGGGATTGGGCGATTTGGCTACGAAAATTGAGGTAGAAAAGGAATGGAGTTACAACCAGATTCCCATGCTGCCAGTTGCTACGGTTGAATTCCATTTCGGTAAGTTGATCTACGGCCGTTTGGGAGGTAAGATGGTTTTGGCTTGGCAAGGTCGTTTCCACTATTACGAAGGATATACCATGGAGCAGGTGGTCATGCCAGTGCGCATTACCCGTATGCTGGGCGGTCGAGCTATGCTCATTTCCAACGCTGCAGGGGCGCTCAATCCCAGCCATCAGGTGGGGCAATTGATGTGCATCGAGGACCACATAAACTTGCAACCGGACAATCCATTGCGCGGGTCCAATTTGGATGAACTCGGCAATCGTTTCCCGGATTTGTACAATGCCTATCACCCCGGCCTCCGATCAGCGATGCATCGAATCGCTGCCGAGTTGTCGATTCCTTTGCAGGCAGGAGTTTATGCGAGTGTTTCGGGGCCACATTTGGAAACGCCTGCTGAGTATAGATACCTGAGGGTCATCGGTGCAGATGCCGTGGGCATGAGCACGGCGCCCGAAGTCATTGCATGCGCCCACATGGGAATGCCCTGCGCGGCAGTTAGTGTTCTCACAGATGCATGTGATCCAGGTCGATTGGGGCCCGTCAACATCGAAGAGATTGTTGCAACAGCAAAACGCACGGAAGGGCAGTTATCGCACTTGTTCGAACACCTCATTTCTGAATTGGATGCTGCGCTGGCAGGATCTGAGCATCCGTAAAGCAAGGTGCTCCATCTGTGAGTTTTTAATTGTTTGGCGTTGATTGTTTCGGTGTTTTGGAAATATGGAAAACAACCAAATCACCGTTGAAACTTGCAGAAGCTGCAAGGAGCCTCTCCTTGGGAGGAAGGATAAGCAATTTTGTGATGATTCTTGTCGAGTCAGGCATCACCGGCACAAGACCACCCAGGTTTTGGGTTCCGTTGACCGCGTGCTCCATTTGAATCGGCACTTGCTGAAAAAGATGCGCGTGCATCGGGCAACTGCAAGCGACCCAGTTGCTTGCTTCATGGAATTAAGAAGAGCTGGTTTTGACTTCAATTTCCACACCCATGTCGAGGGAATGGTGGACGGTCGGCTGGCGGTGATGTGCTACGACGAAGGGTACGCCGTCCGCGGAAATGGCATTGAAGTGCTTCCGGTAGCCAATGAAACGATGCTCGCATCGCCGCACGGAGTTTCTCAAGCAACTACAGCATGGTCAGACGTTCGCCAATTGCGTGACCAATTGAAGTGAGCTCAATCCCTCCGGGCTTTTGGTGGGCGATTCCCTTTTTTGGGCGCTGGCTTGGATGACTTTTTCTTCTTTTCATGGAAGGCACCCTTGTAGTCGGGATCACGCTTTCGCATTTCGCCATCGATGGTCCGTGCTTGATTTTGTTTTTCCCACTTCGGTGTTTCTTCGATAGGAAGGTCTTCGGGTGGATTTATGTTCTCGATTGGGGTTCCGGTGAGTTCAACAATGCGTTCAAGGGCATACCGCTCCGAAGGGTCAACCAATGTGTAAGCTTCGCCGTCTCGAAAGGCTCGTCCAGTCCGTCCGATTCGATGCACATAATCATGTGGATCCCTTGGAACACTGAAATTGATGACCACTGAAGTTTCGGGTACATCGATCCCTCTGCTGGCCACGTCCGTACTCACGAGGCATCGGATTTCACCTTCGCGAAAGAGGTCCATAGCGTGTATTCGACTGTTTTGTCCTTTGTTGCTGTGTATGGAGCGTACGCCTCCTTTCAACGGTCCAGCGAGTGCTCTTGAAATGAGTTCGGCTTGATCTTTTTCTCGAACGAATACCATCGCCCTCGAGTCGGGGTATCGTTGGGTGAGCAGGTGAATGACAAAGTGCAATTTGGTGGCCACATTGGGAAGACGAGTGCTGTATTGCGATACCGTCTCCACAGGTGTCGATTGGGGCGAGGCCTCCACGCGAGTAGGCCAAAGTAAAAATTCATCAGCCAATCGCTGAACGCGTTCGGGAAAGGTGGCTGAGAATAGCAAATTCTGGCGCTTGTTTGGAATCACCTCTTGAACCAAGCGAAGTTGAGGCATGAACCCCATGTCCATCATGCGGTCAGCTTCATCGAGCACTACGGTGGTGATTTTCTTAGGGTTAAATCCACCACGTTGGTAGATTTCGAGGAACCGACCGGGGGTTGCTATGAGCAAATCTTGACCAGCTTGAACATCTGCAAGTTGCTGCTTGTAGCCGATTCCTCCATAAAGGGCAAGGCATCTTAATTCGGTGAATTGAGCAAAGCGCAGGGCTTCTTGGTGGATCTGCAGTACCAGTTCTTTCGTTGGTGCCAAGACCACGGCACGTGGGTCAGTCCCTTGTGGATAGTTGAGTTTTTGAAGGGTGGGCAAAAGAAAGGCCGCGGTTTTTCCCGTCCCTGTTTGCGCAATTCCAATGACGTCCTGTCCGGATCGTATGGGAGGAATTGCCTTCTCTTGGATGGGCGTAGGCGTGTCGTATCCTGACGTTTCAACTGCCCGAATGAACTGGCGTGTGAGTTTGAGTTCCTCAAAGGTCATGGGACAAAAGTAGGTGGGTTATCTTGCGCCCCGATGGAACGAGATGTTTTTGCGCACATGCGCCCCTTCCGCGATCATGAAGTGCCTGGCGCTATAGCCCTATTGAAAGGGGCTGTGGACTGGATTCAGGTGCTTGATCCGTTTTTGGGAAAGGCGAATTCTGTTCAATTGCTCCAGAAAATGGACTCCATCGGCGACGTTGAGACATTCCAAGAGTCTGTTTCGAAGCCTGTGATTGAGGCGCTTTTGACGCATTCGGCGGACACGGTGACCTTTTCTTTGCCCGAGCCGTTCGATCCAGAGGGCGCTTTGTTCATTTCGAACCACCGGGACATTGTCTTGGACCCTTCGCTGATCAATTTGGCTTTGGTCGAAGTTGGGGCTTCGACCACTGAAATTGGCATTGGAAGCAACTTGTTGAGTCTTCCTTGGGTAGAGGCCCTTGTCCGATTGAACCGCTCGTTCATTGTGAAGAGAGGTGGAACGCCTCGAGACCAATTGGCCCATTCTGCTGAGGTGGCAGCCTATGTTCGGGAGGTGGTAATGAATCAGCGCAAAAGTGTTTGGCTTGCTCAGCGTGAAGGAAGAGCGAAAGACGGAGATGATAGAACTTCACCTGCACTCATTCGAATGTTACTCGATGGCGGGGGGGCGGCAAGATGGGAAGAGCTTCGGGTTCATCCGGTAGCTTTGAGCTATGAGTGGGACCCCTGCGATGGCATGAAGGTGCGGGAATTGTTGATGCGGGAAATCAATGGAGGACATTACGAAAAGTCAGCCGGAGAGGATGAGCGCAGCATGAAGATGGGAATGTTTGGCTGGAAAGGACGCGTCCATGTCAACGTTTGTGGTCCTTCAACTTGGGCAGAGGGAGAGGGGAGGCCGCATCAAGTGCTGGCGGAAACTACAGATCGAAGCATCATTTCATCTATGAAATTGTGGCCCAATCAACTTTGGGCAGCGGAGCAACTGGAGCCTGGATCTACCCGAGGATTGACAAGCAGTGGGCAAGAGCATTGTGAAGAATGCGAGTCGAGGATACAACAAGTGGTGGCCTTTGTTCAAGAAGACCAGCGTTTTGAAGCGGATGAAATTCGCAAGAAGTGGTGTGAAATCACTGCCAAGCCAGTTTTCAATTTGCTGGCGTTGGAGCTCGAAGCAAACGCTTAAAGCGTCAGATAAGATTGGGAGATTTGGAACATTGATATGCTCCCCGCAACAGCTGCATTCAGTGATTCTGTAATGCCTGCCCCAGGAATTCCGATGACTTCTTTTGCCCTCAATTTCATGTGCGCTGACAAACCATGAGACTCCGACCCAATGGCCAAAGCACCAGGTGCCCATTGGATGGTGGAAATGGCGATTCCTCCGGCATCCAAGGACCAGATGGGGCCTTCCCAAGATGCACTCCATTCCGAGGTGCTTTGAGTCCAAATAGGGAGTCGAAATGCAGAACCCATCGATGCTTGAAGGCATTTTGAATTCCAAGGGTCTACCCCTTGCGGATCGCAAATCACCCCAGCAAACCCGAACCACTCAGCCGTTCTGATGATGGTCCCGAGGTTTCCGGGATCTGTGATGCCATCGCATACAATCACGAGGGGTATGAGCGAAGTTGTTAATTCAGAAGCAGAAGAAGGGGGGGCACTTGCAGAAGGGATTTCTACTGTAGCCAAGACACCCGGGGGCGTTTTCATTTGGGACATCCGGTCCATTTCCTTCTGGCTGACGGTCACTGATGCATCCGGTAAGTGAAACCCTTCTGGTGGAATCACTCCGCTCCGGATGTAAATTCGCTTCATCTTGAGCGGACTATCCAGCAATTCCATGATGCCTTTCCAACCTTCGACAAGAAATAAGCCATGCTCTTCTCGTGAGGCGCGATTCCGCAAGCTTCGTACGGTTAGAAGTTCTGCTTTTGTGATCATGAGTTGGCAAATTTACATTGTGGTCACGATGTTGTCGACGACATCGTGCAATGTCGCTCGTCATTTGAATGAAGGTGAGTGGCTCATTGAACGCCAAGCGATCGAATGGATTGGCTCTGGGGCAGAAGGTTTGGATGGTCAATCGGTCCTTCGTTTGTCCGAAAACAGGAAAACACTTGGCGTGAGGTTGCACCTTCGAGCACACGAAATTGTAAGGCCCGAAGTGCTCGAGGAGAGGATGTCAAAGCGCAAACAGAAAGGCCGAAATGCAGAAAAAGGGCTCCGGCATTGGCTTGTTGAGTCGTTTGGCGAAGCGCCTCAATTGTGGGAAGAAGGGGCGGGTGATCGCACGGTCCGAAACCTTGAAACTTTGGCTCGCCGGGCCGGTTTTTTAGGCGCGAAAGGGACTGCCGTGCTCGATACGCTTGATGGCCAACGAGTCGCAGTACGTTACCGAATTGATTTGGGTCCGCTCTGGAGAACAGGTGAGGTTACATGGAATGCCGGGCCGTCAGGAGTCGATTTGACCGAATTCACTGGTGGGTCACTTTTGAGCCAAGGTGGTCCGTTTAGTGTGGACGGCATTGAGGCTGAGCGCAACCGCATTGCGCGGGTCTTACAAGACCGCGGCTATGCTCAATTTGATGAAGCCTATGTGTCCTTTCGGGCTGATACCCTTGGAGCCAGGGAAAAGGGTGATTTTTTGATTCCGTTGGAAGTTATCATCCGGCCTGCTGTGAGTGGGGATGGAACCAATCCAGACGTGCCTCACGCACGAATGCGACTGGGCGGGATTGACATCAACCAACAAACGGTAGGTAGCGCCCAGCCACTTAGGTCCCATGTTTTGGACTACCTCATTTCTACCCAAGTAGGTGAGCTTTATAACCGCAAGGAGCTGGAGAAGACCTATCGGCGGTTGATGCGCTTGCCAGCGGTAAGTCGCGTTGAAATGCCAACTGCTGCTCGAAGGGATAGCACGGGCGCATCGGTGGTAGATGTGGAAATCAAGTTGTGGCAACGCCCGAGATTTGGGTTGCAAACCGAATTGGACTTTACCCGAACTGATGCGCGATATGGGCCTTTGGCGCGGGCGAGTTGGACGGATCGGAATGTGTCGGGGCGTGGCGATCGCTTGGAGTGGAGCGTAAGCGCTGGAATCAGTTCCACGCGGCCATTCAGTTATTCGGAAGGTGCCTTGGTGCCCAATAGCGGTGAATGGTCAGTGGAAGCCAACTATTCGATTTTGGGGATTCCACCGCTTGGGTTGAATCGACTCAAGCAATCCAATTCTGCCCGGTCCCAAGTTTCATTGGCATTTCGGCGTGAGTCCCGTCCTGATTATTTGCGAAAGACTTTGGGGTTTAGGTATGGTTTTGAATTCGTTGAAAATGAATCAAGGAACAGCTTGATTAATATTGATTTAATTGAATTCACCTACATAGATTTAGAGTCAGAGCCAGCGTTCATTGAGTGGCTGGATTCGCAGACCAATGCATTCTTGAAATCGCGGTTCCAAGATTATGCTGCGCCACTCACACGGGTGAAATGGCGGACAAGTTGGTCAGAACATTCACCTTGTTCGGGAGGGTTTCGCGCTTCCTTGGAATGGTCAGGCCAAGCGTTGCACAAATTCGCCCCGGCAATGGGCCTTCCGGTCAATGATCTGGGCGCGTACTTAGTGGCCGGCGTGCCTTTCGCGCAATTTGTGCGTTTCGAACAAGAATTGCGATTGGGGACGATGACGGATTCTGACCAGGTGAAGGGCCAATGGATGGCGCGGGCGTTCTTCGGAATGGCTTGGGTGGGCCAGAATTTAGGCGGATTGCCTTACGACCGCAGTTTTTTTGGTGGTGGTGTCAACGGTTTGCGAGGATGGGCCACGCGAGATCTGGGGCCGGGAGGCGTAGTTGATGCGGAGCAATCGGGCGTGATTAGAGGGCTCGGTGATTGGCGCGCTGAGGTCAATGTGGAATACCGTCAACCTGTGACAGAAACTTTTGTGCTGGCGATTTTCTCGGACGCAGGAAACGTTTGGATGCGGGATGGGTCCGCGAGTGAAGCTTCCTTGGAGTCCACTTGGGGCGGAGGGAAATGGCAGACAGTTGCATGGAATACAGGCCTTGGGATGCGCTGGGATTTTGGATTCTTCCTTCTCAGGTTGGATGCAGGCCTTCGCCTCCATGATCCTACGCAGGTTTTGAAAGAACGCTGGATTGGCCAAACCAAAGCCAAAGGGGCATTTCACATCGGAATTGGACATCCGTTCTGATTCCGACATCTAATCAGTACCTTTATCGGCTCAAATTAGCTACTTCCATGGGTTGGTTTAAACGAAGTCAGGATGGCATCACCACGAAGAGCGCCGAAAAGAAGGAAATTCCTGAAGGCGCGTGGTACAAGTGCCCGGGGTGTAAAACGGTTGTAACCTCGCAGGAATTTGCGAGCACATTGCACGTGTGTGGGACATGTGGCCACCACGAGCGCATTGGCAGCGCCGATTATTTTAACATGCTCTTTGACGACGGAAAATTCCGAGAAGTGGCTGCGAAAATGTTTTCGGCTGATCCATTGGACTTCAAAGACACAACGGATTACAAAAGCCGGCTGGAGAAGGCCCAAGCCAAAACAGAACTCGAAGATGCGATTCGCACAGCTTCGGGCGAGATCAATGGCATGCCCATTGTCATCAGTTCAATGGATTTCACTTTCATTGGTGGCTCAATGGGTTCAGTGGTTGGGGAGAAGATTGCACGAGGAATTGATTTGGCCCTGAAGAAAAAGTGCCCTTACATCTGCATCAGCAAATCTGGTGGGGCGCGAATGATGGAAGCGGGCTTGAGTTTGATGCAAATGGCCAAAACAAGCGCGCGCCTGTCGTTGCTCTCTAAAGCTCAACTGCCATACATCTCCGTGCTGACGGATCCAACTACAGGTGGAGTGACGGCATCGTTCGCTATGTTGGGTGATTTGAACATCGCTGAGCCCAATGCCCTCATTGGATTTGCCGGTCCTCGCGTGGTTAAGGAAACCATCGGAAAAGACCTGCCTGATGGGTTCCAGCGTTCGGAGTTTTTGCTAGAGCATGGCTTCCTCGACGCCATTGTAGAAAGGAAAGATTTGAAGTCTAAGATTTCCTTCTTCCTCCGCGCTATGCACGACAAATCTGCAGTGCAAGAATAATGTTGCAAAAAACACGATTTGACGTACATTTGCACCCGCAATAGTGCACACATCACGAACATCCATTCGATTTCGACATGTATTTGACTTCAGACAAAAAGAAAGAATTCTTTGCCAAGCATGGCAAAGGAGAACAGGACACCGGAAGTCCTGAGGCGCAAATCGCCATGTTTTCATTCCGGATTGCTCACCTCACAGAGCACCTTAAAAAGAACCGAAAGGATTTCCACACCCAGCGTGCCTTGATCAAGTTGGTCGGTAAGCGCAGGAAGTTGTTGGATTACTTGAAGGCCGTAGACATCACCCGCTACCGGAGCATTGTGGCGGAGTTGGGACTGCGTCGCTAATCGACTCTCAGAGAAGAAGGCATTGGAAGTTCCATTGCCTTCTTCTTCTTTTGCGCGAATTGAAACATGCGCTGCTGCCGTTCAAGGGAACGTCAGCTCACAGGATGATTTATAGGAATAGATGAATTATACGGTACACAACCAAACCATTGATCTCGGCAACGGGCGCGAGATCACCATCGAGACAGGTAAACTAGCGAAACAAGCACATGGCTCAGTCGTCGTGCGCTCTGGTGATACCATGCTATTGGCAACAGTAGTTTCTTCTCACGAAGTCCGCGACGAAGTGGATTTTCTTCCCCTCACGGTCGATTACCGCGAGAAGTATGCTGCTGCGGGTCGATTCCCTGGTGGCTTTTTCAAGCGTGAAGCGCGTCCTTCCGATTCGGAGGTGCTCGTCATGCGTCTCGTTGACCGAGCACTGCGTCCAACCTTCCCTGAGGATTACCACGCAGGCACACAGGTCATGATTCAATTGATGTCAGCAGACGCAGAGGTTTTGCCAGATAGCTTGGCAGGATTGGCTGCATCAGCTTGCATTGCCGTGAGCGATGTGCCATTCGATGGCCCCATTTCCGAAGTGCGCGTTGCTCGGGTCAATGGCGAGTTCATTGTCAATCCCCTCCGTTCGGAATTGGAATTGGCTGACATCGAAATCATGGTGGCCGGCTCCATGGATTCCATCGTCATGGTGGAAGGCGAAATGAATGAGGTGAGTGAAGATGAAATGGTCGACGCCATTGAAGTCGCTCACGCTGCCATCAAGGTCCAGTGTGAAGCTCAAATCGCTTTGGCAAAGTCTACAGGGCATTTTGGTGTAACGCGCGAATATTCGCACGAACAACACGATGAAGACTTGCGCAACCGAGTCAATGAGGCCCTCTACCAGCCATTCTACGATGCCGCAAAAGGCGGAAATTCGAAGGAGGAGCGGAAGGAGTCCTTCGGCAAGTTGAAGGAGGAGTTTGTTGCGACTTTGTCTGATGAAGAACGCTCTTCAAAAGGATTCATGCTCTCTCAATACATCAAATCTGCACAGAAGAAAGCGGTGCGAGATTTGTTGCTCAATGAACAGACCCGTTTAGATGGCCGCAAGCCTACGGACATTCGTTCCATTTGGACGGAGGTGGATTACCTGCCAGGTTGTCACGGAAGTTCAATCTTTACTCGGGGAGAAACACAGTCTTTGACGACGTTGACACTGGGGACGAAATTGGACGAGCAACTGATTGACGGCGCGTTGGTTCGCCGCAATGAGCGTTTCCTTCTTCATTACAACTTCCCGCCTTTCTCCACTGGTGAAGAGCGTCCTCTGCGAGGAACAAGCCGCCGAGAAGTTGGACACGGTAATTTGGCTTGGCGCGCTTTGAAGAGCGTTTTGCCGCCAGCGGAAGAGTGCCCTTATACCATTCGTTTGGTATCTGAGATTCTTGAGTCAAACGGTTCATCTTCCATGGCTACAGTGTGCGCTGGTACCCTAGCGTTGATGGACGGTGGAATCAAAATCAAGGCGCCTGTTTCAGGAATCGCCATGGGACTGATCACGGATGAGGAGTCTGGGAAGTATGTGGTTTTGTCCGACATCTTGGGCGATGAAGACCACCTGGGTGACATGGACTTCAAAGTAACGGGAACAGAGGCCGGCATCACTGCTTGCCAGATGGACATCAAGATCAAAGGGCTCAGCTTTACTCAATTGAGGGAGGCTTTGGCCCAAGCTCGTGAGGGACGCCATCACATCCGTCGCGAAATGTTAGGCTCGATTTCTGAGCCGCGGGAAGATTACAAAGAGCATGCACCTCGAATTGTACAATTTGAAGTTCCAGGTGAATCCATCGGACCAATCATCGGCCCAGGCGGAAAAATCATTCAGGAAATTCAGGCAGTTACTGGGACCACCGTTTCAATCGAAGATGTCGATGGAAAAGGAATGGTTCAAATTGCAGCAACGAACAAAACAGCAATCGATGATGCCGTTGCCCGCATCCGCGCAATTGCTTTCCCTCCAACCGTGGAAATCGGGGAAGAGTATGAAGGCAAGGTCAAGAGCATCATGCCTTATGGTGCCTTTGTTGAGGTCATCCCAGGACAAGATGGCTTGTTGCATGTGTCCGAATTGGCTTGGGAACGCGTTGATCGCGTTGAAGACCTCCTCAAAGAAGGAGAGGTTGTGAAATTCAAGGTCGTAGGACGCGATCCGAAGACCGGAAAAATTAAGCTAAGCCGTAAGGCCTTGATGCCAAAACCTGAAGGTTACGTGGAGCGACCAGAGCGCGGAGATCGCCCACGCGGAGATCGCGGAGATCGCGGCGGAGATCGCGGAGATCGCGGAGGACGTGGACGTGATCGTGGGGATCGACGCCCACGCGATTGACGAATATTGTAGGTCGGGAGGCAACCCTTACCGACCCCCTGCCGTTTATCTAGGCAGACCAGACGAATAGGACCGGATGCCCCGTTGCGAATGCGACGGGGCATTGGCCCCTCAAACAAAGCACAAGTAAACTACCCAAAAACCACTATATGAGGCAGCTCAAGATTACC
>DAISXU010000052.1:0-14171 GCA_036825655.1 Flavobacteriales bacterium
GAATCACGGTCGAGGGCTTCTATGATGATGTAGTCGAATTGAGTGCTTCGGAGCGAGAGGCCATGGCAGAGGCTCCGTTTAATGAAGAAGAATACAAATCGAGCATCGCCATTGGCGCGGTGGAGGGAGAGAAAGGATATTCAGCTCCAGAACGAATGAGCATCCGGCCGACGCTGGATGTGAACGGTATTTGGGGCGGTTACACGGGAGACGGAGCCAAGACTGTCATTGCCAGCACAGCATCGGCCAAAATCTCCATGCGCTTGGTTCCAAACCAGAGCCCAGAAACGATTACGGCATTGTTTGAGAAACACTTCAATGCCATCGCCCCACCGTCAGTTTCGGTAAAAATCACGCCGATGCATGGTGGACAGCCTGCCGTAACACCGACAGATTCCACCGCATACAGGGCGGCTTCTGCTGCCATGGAAAGTTCGTTTGGTCGAACACCGGTGCCGTTCCGAGGAGGAGGATCGATTCCGATCGTGGCTAGTTTCGAGCAAATCTTGGGTTTGAAAACTGTGCTCATGGGATTCGGCTTGGACAGCGACGCCATTCACTCGCCCAATGAGCATTACGGCGTTTTCAATTATTTCAAGGGAATCGAGACCATTCCGCTGTTTCATGAAAATTTTGCTCGCCTCAGCAAGCAAGGATGAGCCATCCGGTCTATATAGCTATCGCGATGCTTTCGACCATTTCGCTTGCGGGATGCACGGTGGTGAAACCGTTAGAAGTTTCCGGTGTTGAAGGATTGGAAGACATCCGCATCGGGCGCGATGGCTTGGAAGGAATGTGTACGGTCGTCTTCAACAATCCCAATGCATTTGCCATTCAGGCCAAAGGAGCCGACGTGGACGTTTACGTCAATGAAAAGAGGGTAGGGCGTGTTTCTTTGCCGCAGGCTCAAACCATCGCTCAAGGCCAAGGAGGAGAACTGCAGTTGGCGTTCGAGACGGAGCCTGGGGCATTGCTGCAAATCATTGAAGCCAACTTGATGAATTTCCTGTTGGGGGAAGAAGTGAAATTAAGGGTCAAAGGCACTGTGAAAGCGAGTGCCTTTGGGGTTGGCCTGTCCGTTCCGGTGGAAGCCGAACAAAACGTAAAAATTCAATTGTGATGAAAATCAACATTCACACCAGTTTATTGGCTGCAATCGCGCTTCTCTTTGCGCCGTCCATTCAAAGCCAAGATGTTCAGTCGCTTATGGATGAGATGAACGTACGGCACATTGGTCCGGGTGCCATGAGCGGTCGTGTTACCACCATTGATGTCCAACGGAATCGTCCGGAGGTCATATACATCGGCACGGCGAGCGGTGGCTTGTGGCGCAGCGAATCCGCGGGGGTCCAGTGGGAAGCCTTGTTCGACGAGCAATCGACGCAGAGCATCGGTGCTTTGGCCTTAGCGCCATCGAATCCCGATGTGATTTGGGTGGGCACGGGTGAGGGCAATCCGCGCAATTCCCATTCGAGCGGCCGCGGTGTTTACCGGAGCATTGATGGGGGGACAACCTGGGAGTTGATGGGATTGGAAGGGACTCGAAACATCCACCGCATCATCATTCATCCGGAAGACCCTGAAACCGTTTGGATAGGTGCCATCGGCACTGCATGGGGTGACAGCGCAGATCGAGGGGTTTACAAAACCACCGATGGAGGAAAGACGTGGGAGCATCAGTTGTACATCGATGATCGCACCGGAGTGGCGGATATGATCATTGATCCATCCAACCCGAATAAGCTTTTGGTTGCTATGTGGTCGCACCGCAGAGAGCCCTGGTTTTTCACGAGTGGTGGGGATGGAAGCGGCCTTTATGTGACCCACAATGGGGGTTAAGATTGGAAGCAATACACCGAGGATGATGGCCTTCCCGCAGGTGAATTGGGACGCATGGGGCTGACCATTAGTCCTGCAAATCCCGATGTCATCTACGCTTTGATCGAATCCAATTCAACGGCCTTGTACCACAGCACGGATGGTGGGGTCTCATGGAATATGCTTCAAGGGGACCAAGTAGGAAATCGACCGTTCTACTACGCAGACATCTACGCGGACCCGTCAGATGAACGACGTTTGTTCAATCTATATTCCATGGTGGACATGAGTGAGGATGGTGGCCGAACGTTTCGCACGATTCTCCCATACAGCGGGGTTCATCCCGATCACCATGCTTTCTTTATCCATCCCGACGATCCGAATTACCTCATTGATGGCAATGACGGTGGATTGAACATCAGCCGAGACGGAGGAAAGACGTGGTCATTCATCAACAACCTGCCGCTCGGCCAATTTTACCACATCTCCGTGGACATGGCCATCCCGTATCGCATATACGGCGGCATGCAGGACAATGGATCATGGGTAGGACCTAGTGAGGCTTGGCATTCAGGAGGGATTCGCAACAGTGATTGGCAAGAGATCCTCTTTGGGGATGGATTTGACGTACTGCCTGCAACCAATGATCTGAATACCGCTTATGCGATGTACCAAGGCGGATCCCTTTCCCGCGTCAACCTTGTCACGGGGGACCAAACAGGTGTTCAGCCTGTACAACCGGATACCGTCCCCTTGCGATTCGCTTGGAATGCTGCGGTGGCTGCGGATCCTTTTGAGACCGATGGGATTTATTTTGGTTCGCAGTATGTGCACCACAGCAAGGACAAAGGCAATACTTGGGAAGTCATCAGCCCGGATTTGACCACGAATGATCCCGAAAAACAGAATCAAGCAGAGTCGGGCGGTCTCACCATCGACGCAACTCAAGCGGAAAACCACTGCACCATTTTATGCATTGCACCGAACCCACAGCGTTCCGGCGAAATTTGGGTTGGAACCGATGACGGACGATTGCAGCACACCCAAGATGGCGGAGCCACATGGGTGGATCACGCTTTGGATATTAAGCGATTTCCCCTCGGCGCATGGATCCCACAAATTCACGTCAGCGCCCATGATCCAGATGAGGTTTACGCAGTGGTCAATGATTACCGCAGAAACGATTGGCAGCCTTACCTATACCGCACCAATGATGCAGGAGAGACTTGGGTGCGATTGGTCATGGATGGTGGAGAGGTCACCGGACATTGTCTGAGTGTTGCACAAGACCCAGTTGCATCATCCTTGTTGTTTTTGGGCACAGAAGAAGGATTGTTCGTGAGTTTTGATCGCGGGACGAATTGGAACCGCTGGACGAAGGACATTCCTTCCGTGCCGGTCCGAGACATGGTGATTCACCCTCGCGACGGTGATTTGATCCTCGGAACTTTTGGCCGAGCAGCCTATGTCATTGATGATCTAGCTCCGCTTCGCGCGCTGGCGAAAGATGGCAATGCGATGTTTGACAGAACCTTGAGTGTTTTTGAGGTGGCAGATGCGTACCAAGTCAATTACCGTCGTCCTTTGGGCGCGCGATTTACAGCGGATCACGATTGGGAAGGGGAAAACCGCCGCAGCGGTGCTCGCATTCAATATTTTGTTCATCCAGACTCTGCGGAAGTATATGGCAAGGACAAACTCCTTTGGGCCGTGCTGGATGCTCAAGGAGATACGATTCGCAATGGCGGCAAAGACGCTGAAGGTGGTCTGCAGTCAATGTGGTGGCGCTTTGATTCCAATGGCATCCCATGGCCGGGCCGTGAAATTCAGAAAAAACAGAAGTTCCCATCGGGCGGTGGACCGGAAGTCCTGCCAGGGGAATACCGCATTGCCATGCGCATGGGAGATCATTCATCCAATGTGTCTTTTGAAGTAAAGTCGGATCCACGGGTGCCTTTTGATGCCGCAGCGCACCAACAACGTTCCATGCATCGGCGGCTGGTGCTTCAGGAGGTGGAGCCAATTGTCGATGCGATGGATCAGATTCAACGTGCGCTTGCCACCATTGATGTGGTCAAACAGGAGATGAAGTGGCTGCCTGATTCCGTGAAAGAAGGGGCCAAAACCTTGACCGATTCACTGAAAACGGCCTTGCTCGAAGTAGAAGAACTGTACACGGAACCGCGCGACGCGAAAGGAACGGGAAGCGTCACGGAACGATTGAGTTCCGTGATGTGGAATGCATTTTCAATCAATGGAGGCGATATGGCTCCTGGCGGCAATGCAATTCGTGCTTTGAAGCGTCTGCAGGAGGGCGGTGCGGATTTTTGTGCCGCTGTGGATGAATTGATGTCGGGCCTTTGGAAGGATTGGATTGATTCCGTAGAATCGATTGATCGCTCGCCGGGAACGCTTTTTGAGGCTTCCGGACAACAAGAGTGATCGCACCCCTTAGCCCAAGGTGAGCATGAGCAGCCACTGGATGGCCATGTTCATCATGAAATTGTTCCATCGTTGAACGGGCTGATCGGGTCGTTCACTGATGGGGATAAGGCTTTGTGCGAGGCGCACCTCCGCAGAAATCAAAGGACTGAATTTCCAGCCTGCGGCGGCCACTGCTCCTAAATCGACAGGGCGCAATTCCAGGTAGGTCAATTCGGAAAATCCGTTGCCATAAAAATCTTCTTCTCCTTTCATGAGAATGCTCGGCTGAACGCCCAAACCGAGCCACCAGTCCCTTGAGTCCCACACACGCATGAGGGGCAGGTCAATGTAGGTGAATCGGTAACTCCAAGTGGTGTAATCGCCATTTTTAGGGTCGGGAACGCGTCGGCTTCCTTTCTGCGTCAAGAACATACCGAACCGAACACCGGTATTGGGATTCCGTCGCATATCGACGGAGGCTCCAACCGTATAACCGAATTTATTGAAACCTGAAATTTGATCTCCGTGCACTTGTGTCGTCGATAAACCGCCATGAAGGCTTGCTCCAAATCGCAGCGGTTCTTCCTGAGCTTGAACGGTCATGAGCGAGACAGAAAAGCACCAGATGAACCCAAAAATGATTCGGTTTGTGTGGAACGAATTCACTCGCCAGGGTGGATTTCTAAGGAGTTCAAAACATAACCATCGCTGTCGGTCAAAACGGCCACGACGGTGGAGTTCTCTAAAATCCAAGTCGGATTCCACTCGAAGGTGACTGACTGCATTGCGACATCTCCTGCGTCAGCGCCCTGGGCTACATCCCCAAATCCCTGACCTATGGCACCGTGCACGGATCCACGTAAAACATGATCAAATTCATAATCCGGAACGACTGCAGGATCCGATGAGTAGTCGAGTTGGTAATCAATGATGTTGGATTCCAAAACGAGCCAAGCCAGCTGGATAGGCCCCTCGATGGCATCATAAAACGTTCCATGCACGTGCATGTTCAGGTGTTCATTCGCGGCTTCCCAGGCATATTCTGCTTGAAGTGCGACGCGAGGTGTTTTGGCAAGTTCCTCGGTGACTTTGTCATTCCATTGTGCTGGAGCCCAGAAAGCACCTGTGCCGTCCACCCGATTGACACGGCCCAACGGATTGGCTTGGAAATCGAGTTGGTCCCAAAAAACATCTCCTTCTTCCGTGGTCCAGTCGGTGTCGAAATGGTCGTCGTCGGTATTGGCCAAATCTCCTGCATGAATTGCCATGACCGAAACCAATCCGTCGTGGGCTTCGGCAAGATCTTCGGCAATGATTGCCGCAGCAGGGCAGTTGCCGCACTGGTGCGCAGTAAAGTCTTCAATCAGCACGCGTTGTTCTGCGGAGCTCGCCGGCAGCGCGTCAAAGGTTGGTGCGGGTCCATACAAGGCCTCGAGGTAATTCGTGGTAACAGGAATGACCGGGTCTTCAATAACATCGCAAGCGCTCAGGAGGACAGCGCAGGTCAAAACCGCAATCGGCAGTACAGATGACTTTTTGCTCTTCATGATTTGATCAAACGCTGAGAAACTACGCCATGTGCGCTGTGTACTGAAATGATGTAGAGGCCAGTTTCGATTGGTCCAATGGGCAGAGAAAGCGTTCCACGGTGGTTGGGTTGAGCCCATGATTGGACCAATGCGCCAGTACTGCTGTGGAGGTCAATTCGGGTTTCATTGCCTGTGAGCCCTGTCAATTGCACGGTATTTTCATGGTTCAACGGATTGGGGAAAAGGGCGAATTGTGCCATGCCAAAGTCGCCATCGACATTCATATTCACCTCATTGACAGAAAACCCTTTGTCCAGTTGGTTCCAGTTTCCGTTGTTGTTGAGGGTGAAAATATTATTGGTTTCAAATCCGCCTTCATTGTAGGTGGAGAACGAGCAGCTGAGATCGCCACCGTTGCCTGTGAGGTCAAACAAATTAAAGGAATAGCATCCCAAAGATTCGAGATTGACCCACCAGTTGTAGTCTGTATTGCTGTCAGCCATGTCACCGAAAGCAATGCCGGCAATCTCATCCCCGTTGAGGTCCGTGATGGACCATCGGTTGTCGCCAGGCATGTTGTCGGTGGTGATTTGAACGCGCACCAATGAAGTTGCGGTTTCTTGACTGAGGTTCATGGTGGCAGACACACTGTTGTTGCCGTCGTAACCGTCTTCTGAAGTTACTTCAATGCTAAACATGGAAGTTGTTGGGAAGATCGCCTCGCCGATGTTGACTGTCTCTATCTCATAGGTGTCTAAGAAACCGGACCACTCGTAGGTAAGAAGTTCTGTGCCGAACAAGGTTGTTGCTTCGAGTGTGCAAGAGGTCAAGGGTTCTGTGCCATTGTTGATGAGCTTCACCCCTAGTTCGATTGGGGTTTCAGGGCACGTCCGCACGGAACCTACGTAGTCAATGAGTCCAACATCCTGTGGCAATGTAGCTGGGGCGCATTCAATGGATTGCACGTACGCCGCGTGAGCGTCAAACGAGGCTTGGCCCGTTTGTTTGAGCAATCGATTTGGGCACACCGTCATGATGGTCGGGAAGAATGCACATTCATAGGCGTTGAAGACACTGCCTCCGTTGTCCGCGATGGGATAATTTACCCCAGCGGTCCAGTCTCCCCACGTGTTGGTCCCAGTTCCGTGAAGATCGTCATCCGTTGTATTGTCATCGGACTCGATGAACAGAATGCGCAATTCGTTTGATCCATTCGGGCCATAAGCTTCATGCAGATCCTCGAAGACACCGCTGGTATGGTAATTCCAGCAAGGTCCGCACCAAGTGGCTGAAAAGTCAATGATCACGGAATAACCAGAGTCCAGGTAACTGTACAAGTTGTGCTCTTCTCCTTCAAGGTCTGTGATCGTAAAATCAGGGGCAATGGAGCCATCAGGCAATTGAGCATAGCCCATTTGCATTGCGCTAAAAATGAAGGCTATCGCTAAGAGTAAAGTGTTCAGTTTCATGATGAGATGGGTTCGGCGTTTTCTAGAAGGTGAAGATGCACCATTTTTAATGAAAAATCCGCATCACTGTTGAGGTGATGCGGATTTCAGAAGGAATAAATTCCTTGGTAGAATCTTTTGGATTACTTCAATGTTGCGCGCATGGTTGTCGTCTCGCCACCTGCAGTCAAGTGGATCAAGTAAACACCGGCGTTAACACCGTTGAAGTTCAATACATGGTTGTACTCACCAGCGGCGAGTGTACCGAGGTTATCGTTGATGATTTGCTCCCCTACGAGATTGTATACAACAATCGAGGCAGCGCCAGCTTTCGCTGTGCTGAACTGCAAGTTTGTTTGATCAGCAAACGGATTTGGGAACACACGAGTCACTTCGTTCAACGTTTGCTCTTCGATGCCAACGTTCACGCTTGTGACTGACATTCCAGCGGCCACAGAATCAAAGTCATAAGAACCATCGTAATCAAAGATGGTGGAGATGAACGTGATGTTGTCGTCGTAAGTTTTGACGGTGCAAGAACCAGCGATTGATCCCCATTGCTCTCCAGCAAGGCCGTCGCCGTATGCATCATTCATCGTGAAGGTGTAGCAACCTGTCTCAGGAACGCTTACCCACCATACAAAAACATCACCTTCTGCACCGGCTACTTCGCCTTCGCCAACGGACTCAATGACATTTCCCATGTCATCTGAAATGTCCCAGCTAATCTCTTGCGGCCAGTTGTCTGTCATGATTTCAACCTTGATCAATGAAGTGCCTTCGGTAGCCAACTCAACCGCTCCAGAAGAACTGTTGTTGACATCATTGTCGTCACTGGATGTGATTTCAATGGTGAAGGACGTGCTGGCGTCAAACGCAGCAGATCCAAGATCAACGTTTGTAATTCCGTAGGTTGCCAAATCGCCAGACCAATCGTACGACAACACCTCAGTGCCCCCGTCCATTACTGCGATGGTGCAGTATTGCAAGTTGGTCACACCCAAGTTCATCAAATCCACGCTCATGTTCACGGGCTCACCTGGGCAAGCAGTAGTGCCGCCTGTGTAGCCTAACAATGCTGGATCGTTCGGCAATGATGCTGCCGCGCAGTCGTTTGCTTGGAAGATTGATGCATGCGCCTCTGCGCTAGCTTGGCCTGATTCTGTGAGAATTCTGTTCGGACAAACGGTGTAAATCGTCGGGTAGTAGGCACCTGCATAGTCGTCAAAGATATTCGCAGCGTTGTCGATGATGGTGTACTCTGTCCCCGTTACCCAGTCACCTTGTGTGCTTGGGCCAGTGCCATTGAGATCGGCATCCGTTGTTGTGTCATCGGATTCGATGTAAAAGATGCGCAACTCGTCTGTTCCTTCAGGACCGTATGTGTTGTGCAATTCTTCAAAAACACCACTTGTGTGGTAGCCCCAGCATGGTCCGCACCACGTAGCAGAGAAATCGAGAATGACCTTCTTTCCTTCGTCGAGGAGATCGTAGAGGTTGTGCTCCACACCATTGATGTCAGTGGCGGTGAAGTCAGGCGCGATGCTGCCGTCTGGCAGTTGTGCGAAAGATGCCGTTCCGAAGAGGAGGCAAGCAATCAAAGTGTAAATGTGTTTCATTCGAGCAGTATTAGTTGTTCTTATTCAATTCAATTCAAATCTAGCAAAAAAATGGGCTTTTCTAAGACCATGGTGAAACAAATGTTACAAAGCGTTGTTTCTGGGGCTCAAAAACTGCTCGTAAAATTCACTTCGAAGCCGTTCGAAGCCGGCACTGCACGGCAGACACCCCCAATGCAGAAGATGCCTTCTCGTCTTTTTCCATAGCCAATGGACAGCCGATGAGGGCCATCTATTCGGCCCACAGCTCCATACAAATAATGAACCCGTGCATCGGGATCACGGTTTCCGAAATTGTATTGATCAACAATGCTCACAAACCAATGTGGGCTCCAGGTGTATTCCGCGAGAATGGTTGCCCAATCGCCCTTGTCTTGCTCGGTGAAAAGTGCTTGGAGTTCCGTCCTGAGGCTTTGTCTTTTTCGCGTTTTAATTTGGGTTTCTACGACATGGATGTCGGCATAAACGATGCCTTTAAAAGTAGTCGTGACGGGGGTTGCGAGGGTGTTAAACTCAAGGTTGTAAAAAGTGTACTTCCACTTGAATTTTTTGGACACCTTGCGGCTAATCTGAACATTGAAATCACGAACGAATTTGCTTGGCCCGAAACCCCATGAATTCCGTTCATAGCCGTATACGAGCTCATCCTGACCTGAAAGTTGAGTGGTATCGAGTCCATTGGCAGCGGCAAAGTTGATGCTCAATGAAGTTCCATATTTCCCGCCGAGAAGTGAGCCTTTTGGGATGTTGTAGAATAATTCTGCGCTGGCACTCGATTCTCCGGAAATCACTGTGGCGTAAGGATACAGTGTTGCAGCGAGGTTGTAAGTATGTTGCTGGGTGATCGCTGGAATGTAGTTGACAGGCAGGTCGAACAACAATACATCGCGATCGGAACGGAAGCTCATGTTGTCGACCGTCTTCGCATTAATGCTGATCCCCAATCCTCTTCGCGTGTATCCAAGGTTCGCCAAAAGTGCTTCTCCGTTGCGATACGTGTATCCATTGTCCGCACTGGGGTCATTGATTTTCCCGGAGTATTCGAGGCCCGCAGTCCATCCACTGCGTTGGAGGTCCAGGCGATAAGACCAAGCGCCAATGTTTTCAGGCAGGGTTAGAATCAACGAGTCCTTGGTGATGGTTCCTCCGTCTTGGAACTTGCTCACAAAACTAGCTCCGAGCCGAATTTTGGTTTTCCAGTCGTATCCACCCCGGTCGGAGAAGAGGCCATTGACATCAATCGATCCGTCAACGGCTCGCACAATGCCGGGGCCGTTGATGAGCCGACTGTCAAAATCAAGCCGCTGCTTGCCATAAATCGCTTTGACCTCGACGCCTTCAATTGGACGAATGATCAAGCGAATGCCATCGAGTGCATTGTCGATGCCCAACGCTCTTTCTTCGTAGGCCCGGAGAATCATGCCGCTTCCAAATTGTTCGTAGAAATTGCCTACCGTAAAGTCCACTTTTTCTGAGGGGTCCGCGTACCGGGCATAGCGGTAGCCAATCCCGCTGCCCTTGAAACGTCCAGGAAATCCGAGAACTGCATTCAAGTACGATTCATAGCGCATGCCGGCGCTGAAGCCGCCTTGTTGGTAGATGAGGTTGCCAAAGGCGTTGAAGCCGGATTGTTCGGGTGGAACAATGGCGCCGATGATGGGGTCTTCACTATAACTCTGCCAGAGCATTTGAAGGTTTCCAGAAACGCTTCCGGCCTCCCGCTCTTGTCCTTGGCCGAATGCGAGTGCTGGGAATAGAAAGGTCGCAACTACAGAGGCTTTCCAATTCATTCGGCGAGCTTCAAAAGTTGTTCGTAGACTTCTTCTTCGTCACCGTCGGAGTAATTGTTGTGTTGCCAAACAATTTCCCCTTCGCCATTGACAAGAAACGTATGCGGAACATTCATGACTTGCATTGCTCGTGCAAAATCCTTGTTGGGATCTAATAAAATTTCGTAGTCCCAAAGGACGCTGTTGACATAAGGCGCAACGCGGCGAATGCTTCGTTGGTCGTCGATGCTCACTGCGACAATAGTGACATCGGTTTCATCTTGCCAATCGTCGTAAAGCTCCGCGTAATTGTTGAGTTCACGCTTACAAGGACTGCACCACGTTGCCCAAAAACAAATCAGGGTAGGACTTCCCTCGCTGACCAAATCGCCGGTGGCGACAGGCTCTCCATCCATGTTTTTCAATTGCACGTTGGGCAAGGTCTGTGCCGTTGAATAAGACGCGAAAGCTGCAATCATTAGTGCTGCTAGTGCGCCTTGAATGGTATGTGATTTTCTGTTCATGCGTTTCAGGGTTGTGCAAGGGACAACAAATTAAAAGGAAAGTGTCCAAAGGTTGTCATTAACAGGTGCAATTTCCAAGCCAATCTCGGTATCTTCGCCCTCATGAAGGAGATAAAATCCATCCTATTCGCTGCCGCACTGAGTGCTAGTTTCATAGCTGACGAGGCAATTGCACAACCTACGTTGGTTGATCCCATTGAGGTTTTTGAAGGATCTCTTGATGACCCAGAAAACGCTGAAATTGCGATTCACTGGGATGTCACAAACTTGACGGAGGACACATTGACCTTGAAAGTCACGCGAAACATTGAACAACTCGTGAGTCCATACAACTTGCCTTATGACGAGGATAATGAGGGGGCATACGACCGCTTTTGCTGGGGTCCATTGTGCTACCCTTATGGGACGTTTAGCTCGTTCGACTCAGAGTTTTATCTGGTGACTCTGGCGCCCGAAGAAACGGACACCACATTTATTGCCGATTATTATCCTGCCGGGGTGGCCGGAGTTACGGCGCTTGAATATTGTTTTCATCCTGTGGATGACATCGATGCGGGTACGTGCCAGATGGTCTTGTACTGTCTGGATGCAGATAATTGTGCGCTGAACGTAGATGAACCCAATGCAGCGATCACTTCGGAACCTGTTTTCCCTCAGCCTGTGACAGGGATCTCATCGTTTCCGTACCATTTGAATGGTGCCACCAGCGCAACAATGACCATTTTTGATGGAAATGGACGAACCATAGAAGAAGCTCAACTGTCGGCCCAGCACGGTGTTGTTTATATCGATGCAGCGGAATGGGACGCGGGGATTTACATCATCACCTTGCAGACAAGAGAAGGCGAAGGCATATCCGAGCGATTCGTAGTGAATCATTGAATGGTTCAGGAGATAGAGCAATAAGGAGCACGAGGAAAGAAGGAATCATTGCATGAGCAACAAAATGCATTCATCCAGTAAGAAGGCGGCATTGGAATACCACAGTCGGGGCCGAAAGGGCAAGATTGAGGTGATACCGACCAAACCGTACAGTTCACAAAATGATTTGTCCTTGGCGTATAGCCCAGGAGTGGCAGAGCCGTGCATGGCCATTGCAGAAAACCCGCAAGATGTCTATCAATACACGGCTAAAGGCAACTTGGTGGCAGTCGTTACCAATGGTACCGCTGTTCTTGGCTTGGGGGATATTGGTCCCGAGGCGAGCAAGCCGGTAATGGAGGGCAAAGGGGTATTGTTCAAAGTCTTTGCGGACATTGATGTATTCGATATTGAGGTCGACGCCACAGACGTTGACCACTTTATTTCTACGGTGAAGGCCATCGCTCCAACGTTTGGCGGCATCAATTTGGAAGACATTAAAGCGCCAGAAGCCTTTGAGATTGAACGTCGATTGAAAGCAGAACTGGACATCCCAGTCATGCACGATGACCAGCACGGCACAGCCATCATCTCTTCAGCAGCCCTGCTGAATGCGCTGGAATTGGCTGGCAAAGACATCAAAGACGTCCGGATGGTAGTCAGTGGCGCCGGTGCTGCTGCGATGAGCTGTTTGGATTTGTATGAACAACTGGGGATGTCGCCCGAGCAAGCCGATGTTTTTGATAGCCGAGGGCACATCAACTCCCGACGAGAGGGGCTGGTCGAGTCGAAGGAGAAATACGCAGGAGACAATGTTTTTGAAGACCTGGAGTCGGCTATGAATGGAGCGGATGTGTTTCTGGGCTTGAGCAAGGGAGGGCTCGTAACCCAGGAAATGGTGGCTTCCATGGCGGATCATCCGATTGTCTTCGCCTTGGCCAATCCCGATCCGGAAATCGCTTACGACGAAGCGCTGAGTGTTCGCGATGACATTATCATGGCGACCGGTCGTTCCGATCATCCCAATCAGGTCAATAATGTATTGGGTTTTCCATTCATTTTTCGGGGTGCCTTGGATGTGCGATCCACATCGATTAACGACGCCATGAAAATTGCGGCAGTCCGCGCGATTGCAGAGCTTGCCAAAGAGAATGTTCCCGACGAAGTGGCGGAAGCCTATGGGCATCAGTCGTTTGTGTTTGGGCGGGACTTGATCATTCCGAAGCCCTTGGATCCCCGACTCATCACGTACGTCGCTCCGGCTGTGGCCAAGGCTGCTATGGAGTCCGGCGTGGCTCGGCAGCCCATCAAGGATTGGGAAGCGTACAAAAAGGAATTATTGAATCGAATCGGATACGATTCAGGTTTTGCACGCACCATTGCAGACCGTGCGAAAAAAGCGCCGAAACGAGTGGTCTTTGCCGAAGGCGATCATCACAAAGTCTTAAAGGCGGCTGAACAAGCAAAGGCGGAAGGCATTGCGATCCCCATCCTACTCGGTCGTCGATCGGTTATCGAGGCCCTCATCGAAGAACATAGCTTGGAGTTGGACGGTGTGGAGGTCATTAACCCTCGAGCGAACGAAGAGTTCGAGAATCGAACAGCGTTTGGCGATGAGTTTTTTCAGATCCGGATGCGCCATGGCTTGACAGCACGCGAAGGCGAACGCTTGATGCGCCAGCGCAATTATTATGGGGCGATGATGGTGCGAACGGGTCGCGCAGATGCTTTGATTTCAGGGCTGACACGGACATACCCCTCTGTCATTCGCCCAGCACTTCAGGTGATTGGAAAGGCCGAAGACGCAGAAAAGGTGGCTGGGATGTACATCCTGGAAACCAAGCGAGGACCTATGTTTTTCGCGGATACCACGGTCAATTTGAATCCGACAGCCGAAGAAATAGCTTCCATTGCTGTGCTGACGGCCCGAGCTGTTCGAAGCCTTCGAATAGTGCCGCGGATTGCATTGCTGAGCTATTCCAATTTTGGATCGGCCAGTGGGGTTGATGCCGAAAAAATGGCCGAGGCCGCCCGCATCTTGAAAGAAAAGCACCCCGACTTGATCGTGGACGGCGAGATTCAGGCCAATTTCGCGTTGAACGATGAGTTACTCTCTGAATCGTTTCCGTTCTCAACGCTGCATGAAAAACGAGTAAACACCTTGATTTTTCCGAACCTC